>JBEGNB010000330.1:0-14067 GCA_041182785.1 Bacteroidota bacterium | reverse complement strand
GTATTTTAACCCTGAACGCCGGTCGGATATCAATGTATTCCTGAGAACAAGCAACGGCATACTGCTGGGCACCGCCAACGGATTGCTTAAAATTCATCCGGACAGCCATTCGGTGGATCCCCTGCCACTTGAGAATATCGCTATTGACTACCTGTACCGCAACAACAGGGGCATATGGGCCTGCACCACCAATGGACTCTACCTGATTGACAATCAGGGTCATACCATCGCGCATTACCTGCCACAAGGCGCATCTACCGGATATGACCGGCTGACTCATCTGTACGAAGATGAAAACGGCAGTTTCTGGATTTCCACCCGGGGTGGCGGACTGATTCACTGGTCGGTTGAAAAGGGGATAATACACCATTTTACCACATCCAACGGCCTGTCCAATAATGATATCCATGCCGTTTATCCGGATAATATGGGTCATTTATGGCTTCCAGGTAACTACGGCCTGATGCGTCTGCACAAAGAGTCGGGGCGTATCCGGGTATTCTTTAAAAAAGACGGTATTGCCGACAGCGAGTTCAACGCACTGTCGCACTATCAGGCACCCGACGGACGCCTGTTTTTCGGAGGAGTCAATGGCATTACAGCTTTCTATCCCGCAGACATTCCCGTTCAGGATGCATATACCCCCGAACTCCGCCTGCTTGAGGCGCGCACTTTCCGGATTAAAAACGGCAATTTTATCAATCATCTGCAGGAAACAGATGCTGGCGGGGCCATTGTTGTAACTCCCGACGACGATTACCTCGACATCAGGGTATCGCCGCTTGTCTATGAAGACGTCAACCAGATCAGATACTCCTGGAAAATCGAGGGCTACAGCGACGAATGGGCTCAGCAGCAATCGCCCCTGATCAGGTTGTACAATCTGCCTTATGGCACATATTCACTCCGTGTGCGCTACTCCATGCAGGGCAATCTGTGGTCGGAAAACGAACTGAATATTCCGATTACCGTGCACAGGCCATTTTACCTAAGCTGGCCATTTCTCACACTGTTGCTGGGCCTTGTTTTCGGTACAGCGTGGGGTATGGGCAACTGGCGCTCGGGGCAGCTGCGGAAAGCCAATCTGAAACTGGAAGAAGAAGTGAAAAACCGAACCCGGCAAATCGAAAACGACAAACAGCTCATCGAACAACAGGCCAGGGAACTTCAGTCGCTCGACGAGATGAAATCCAGGTTCTTTGCCAATATTACTCACGAGCTCCGGACGCCGCTCACACTCATTCTGGGCCCCGCAGCACGGCTGCTTCAAGGCGAAACTTCACGCGAAAAAACCATCGAATCTGCCGCAATTATACAGCGAAACGGAGCAAAACTGCTCAATCTGGTGGAGGAACTGCTCGATCTTTCAAAAGTAGAAGCCAAAAAACTCGTCGTGGTTGAAAAACCGGCCCGGCTGTATCAGTTCATAGCGCGACTTGTAGCAGCTTTTGCACCCTACGCCGACCACCGGGGGGTAGAACTGAATCTGGTTTATAACTGCCCGGCTACTACCACACTCATGATGGATATACCCAAATGGGAAAAAATCATCAATAACCTCCTCAATAACGCCCTGAAATTCACCCCCCAGGGCGGTACTGTGGTTGTCACCGTTGAAATCAGTAATGACGAGCTGGTTATATCGGTAGAAGATACGGGCATCGGTATTCACGCCGATGATCTGCCATTTATTTTTGACCGGTACTATCAGGCACGCAGCGAGGGCGCTACCCTGCAGGGCGGTACCGGCATCGGGCTTTCTCTTTGCCGGGAATATATCAAACTGTTCGGCGGTGACATATCGGTACAGAGCGAGCCTGGACGGGGGAGCAAATTCACACTCCGCCGACCGCTGGCTATATCCACCATAGCGAAAACCGATGGTATCGCCGATTTAACCGAAACTGTTCAGACACCGGAATCGAATCAGCTCCCGAAACCCAAAACGTACCTCCCGGGGAAACGAACCATACTTCTGGTGGAAGATGACAGAGATATGTCCTCGTATGTTCAGAGTATCCTCCGTGCCGATTACAACCTGCTAACCGCTGAAAACGGAAAAAAAGCCCTTGCATTACTGGATGAAACACCCGTTGATCTGATACTTTCCGATATCATGATGCCCGAAATGGACGGATTCCAGCTTTTACAGGCAGTCAGAGAGCGCTATCTCGACATCCCGTTTATTATGCTCACGGCGCGTGCCGACGCACCCGACCGCCTGAACGCACTCACCCTCGGCGTGGACGACTACCTGACCAAGCCATTCATGGAAGCCGAACTAACGCTGCGGTTACAAAACCTGATTACACGATACGACGCACGCAAGGCCGCCCGTAGCCGGGAAAACAACATCGGAGAAACTGAGCGCTTCGATCAGAAATGGCTGAAACAGCTCGAACTGCTTATCATGGAAAATATCGGTAACGCAGATCTCGCAATCAATGAACTAGCCGACAAAATGAATATCTCAAGAAGAAATATGTACAACAAAGTGGTTGCCTGTACTGGCATGTCGCCCAGTCAATATCTCACTGAGGTTCGACTGAACAGAGCCCGTTACCTGATAGAAACAGGAGCCTTCGAAACTATCGCAGAAGTTTGCTACGCCGTCGGGTTCAAAACACCCCACTACTTCAGCAAGCTGATGAAAGAGCGGTTCGGGTAAGGAGATGGGGAACGGGGAACGTCGAACAAGGAACATCGAACGCCGAAGTAGAACAGCATTTCGGATATCGGGTCAATCGTGGGTGGACGCAGCGCTTGTACCGGGTGTGAAAGATTCCTACTTTCAGTCGGAATGACCCGGCATCATATTATGTAACGAGGCTATCTCACAAGTAATTGGCAGATCCGCGATGAATCAATCTGGCATCCAAAAGACGATTGGCTGATCCGCGATGAATCGCGGATTTACGACCACCACCGTAGATACGCGATTCATCGCGTATCCACAACCGTTCAACACACGGCCAATCCGCGTCCGGCATCCGAAGACGATTGGCTGATCCGCGATGAATCGCGGATTTACGGTTATTGATTTTCTCTTCCGGTTCGTCTTCGTTCCTTGCGCACAAAAGCGAGAGCGCCCCGACATATCGGGACACCCTCTATCCTCGTCGTATTTTTTTGTGGGGATGGGGTATTGGGGGAAGGGTGTCGGGTAAAAATACTTCTACATTCGGCGTTCGATATTCGATATTCTGCGGTTTTTTAAATATCGAATTTCGAATGTAGAATTTCGAATGTAGAAGTAAAAAGAGCGCCCCGACATCTCGGGACGCCCTCTATCCTTTTTAAGGGAATGGGGTATTGGGGGAAGGGTGTCGGGTAAAAATACTTCTACATTCGGTGTTCGATATTCGATATTCTGCGGTTTTTTAAATATCGAATTTCGAATGTAGAAGTAAAATACCTCCCGGAAAAACGCCGAACATCGAACAGGGAAGTAAAACAGTATCTCTGATATCGGGACAATCGTGGGTGGACGCAGCGCTTGTGCCGGGTGTAAAAGATTCCTCCTCTCAGTCGGAATGACCCGGCATCATATTATGTAACAGGCGGTATTTTTCGGCGGTGCCGAGAAATACCGCCTCCTCCAATAGATAGTACAACAGTCATTACGACCGACAGGGAGAAATCACGCCCATCGCTTCGGGTTGGCTTGTTGGTCAGATTCACTCACCAACTGCTTCCATACCAAAAAATATTCCAGCGCTATCAGCCAGTAATGCTCCTGAAATCGCCCGCCATCGTAATGGCTGTAAGACAATACTGCCAGTCCCGACCATAAAATCAGGAACCGGTATTGGGTGAACAGCGAAAAAACCATCGGAACAGCTACATACCAGGGTTGTACCACCGCGGCCAGACTCAGGTAAAGGAAGAGGGAAAGCATGAGGGTACGCGCGAGCACGTACGCACGGTCACCCGTACCCACACGCAAGGCCAGTACACTCACTCCAATCAGGGTAAGCAGCCCCAGAAAAGGCCCCGAATACTCCCCGATATCCCAGCCTCCATGCCAGAATCCAAGCAACCGAATCAGATAATATACGCTGGCATTGAACTGAAACTGCCTGAAATACAGATCGAGGCTCTCCAGAATATTGGGCAACACTGCCAGTAGCGGGCTGAAGAGAAGCACCGAAAACAGCACGAAAAATAATATAAAACGGGCGCCTTTCTGCCACCCCAGCCACTTCCAGATGGCTGGTAACAGCATCAGAGGAAGCAGTTTGGAGGCTGTGGCCAGCGACCAGCATACAGCACCGGGTAAAATCCTGTCCTTCTGCAACGCAATAAACCCGGCCAAAAGAAAGCAGATCATGGCACCTTCAAAATGCAGGTTTCCCGAAAATTCCAGTATCACCAGCGGATTCAGCGCGTAAATGGCCGCTGCTTTTTCCGGCAAACCGAATTTCCCGCTGTTTTTCCACAACAACCAAATTGTGAATCCCTCAAAGACCAGCATGAACAGTTTCATCACCACTACAGCAGGGAAAATATCAGCGGGCGAAACCAGCGCCGCCATGGCAAATACAGCCTGACATACCGGAGGATACACCGTATAGTAGTCGGGCGAATTGAGCCGGGCGAATAACTCCTGTGTTATACCCGGTATATTATATTGATTATCAATAAAATATCGAGGCGTGTGCAAAAACGGATGGTAACCGGCTACTGTCAGCCGGCCGTCCCACAAAAACCGGAACACATCATCCGACAGATTCGGGATACTGAAAAGCAACAGTACCCGGAGCACAATACCCGCCCGGACCAGTAATCGGGTTGAAATATGGTGATGTCCGAATGCCAGCCAGCCATAGATCAGGAAAAGCACCAGCCAGCCAGCAATAAATGAGGAGAATACTGTCCTGTCGGCAAAGTAGCCGAGGAAAACTACGAGTAATGAAGTCAGAGCAAGGGCGGCCCATTTCATGCTGGAACAGATCGGAACACATCAGAGGAGTTGAGCAAAGATGCCAAAGAAAAGACCCATACAACCGAAAGATCGTATGGGTCATCTTAAACTGGTGGGCCCGGCAGGAATTGAACCCGCGACCATCTGATTATGAGTCAGCCGCTCTAACCACCTGAGCTACGGGCCCTGTTGATATTTCAACGGCGCAAAATTAATGCTTCTTTGCGAATTATCCGAGTCCGACAGAAAAAATGCCAAAATCCTGGATACGCTCTAATACGCCAGCAGTTTCCTGATCTGCTCCTTCGCCCTTTCCACCGGGAAAAAATTCTGTTCCAGTGGTATGGCAAAAGGTACGGGCGTGTCGAGGCTCGCCGCCCGCATCACCGGTGCATCCAGATACTCAAACAGGTGCTCGGATATCCAGGCAGAAATTTCACCACCGATACCTCCAAACAGGGTATCTTCATGCAAAATGAGCACCCTGTTGGTTTTCTTGACTGTTTTTTCAACAGCCTCATAATCAACGGGAACCAGCGAGCGCAAATCGAGTATATCCGCGCTGATATTCATCTCGTCGGCCAGTTGCTGCGCCCACCGGACACCCAGTCCGTAGGTGATGATGCTCACATCACTGCCTTCCCTGACCTGCCGTGCCTTCCCTATTTCGGTGGTATAAAAGCCCTCGGGTACCATTCCGCTCTCGCTTCTGTACAGTCCCTTGTGCTCGAAGAACATGACGGGGTTCGGGTCTTCGAAAGCCGCCAGCAACAGTCCCTTGGCATCTTCCGGGGTACTCGGATACACTACCTTGAGTCCGGGTGTATGAGTAAACCAGGCTTCATTGGACTGCGAATGGAACGGACCTGCCCCGGTACCGCCGCCTGTGGGCATACGCACCACCACATCGGCCTTTTCATTCCAGCGCCAGTGCAATTTGGCCAGGTTGTTTACAATCTGGTTGAAGCCACAGGTGACGAAATCGGCAAACTGCATTTCAACCATACTCTTGTATCCGCCCATACTGAGCCCCAGGCTGATACCAACAATAGCTGACTCGCAAAGGGGCGTATTGCGCACCCGATGCTCGCCAAACTGCTCCACAAAGCCCTGCGTGATTTTGAATACCCCTCCGTAAGATCCGATGTCCTGTCCCATCAGGACAAGTTTCGGGTGGCGGGTCATCGCCTCCCGGAGTCCGTCGGAAATGGCATCAATAAAGCGCACTTCCTTCGATGCCCCCAGAGGTTTCACGTGCGCAGGTGCGGGTGCATACACGTCTGCGAGTTCCTCTTCGGTATCGGGCACCGGCTCGGGCTCGGCGAACATGACCTCCACCGCATCCAGGATCTGCTTTTTGTACTTGTCATGAATGGAATCGCGGACTTCACTGGTCAGAATACCTTCCTTGATGAGCCATTTTTCGTAGTTTTCGATGGGGTCCTTCTTTGCCCACTCGTCCATGAGTTCTTTGGGCACGTATTTGGTGCCACTGGCTTCTTCATGTCCGCGCATGCGAAAAGTGACGCACTCGAGCAGGAAAGGTTCGGGATTCTCGCGGAGTTCGGCGGCAATCGTGCTGATGGTGGAATATACTTCCAGAATATTGTTACCGTCAATTTTGGCTGAGCGCATCCCGTAGCCCGCGGCCCGGTCAATCAGGTCTTTACAGGCGTACTGTTCGTTCGGACGGGTACTGAGTCCGTAACCGTTATTTTCAATCAGGAAAATGACAGGCAGCTTCCAGACAGATGCCACGTTGAGTGCCTCGTGAAATTCACCCTGGCTGGTGGCGCCTTCACCAGTGAAAGCGAGCGAAACCTTGCCCTCTTCTCCAAGTTTGTGAGCCATGGCCACGCCGGCGGCCAGAGAGAGCTGGGGGCCCAGATGCGAAATCATACCCACAATGGAGTGCTCGAGAGCGCCGAAGTGAAAGGAGCGGTCGCGCCCCTTGGTGTAACCCAGTCGCTTGCCCTGCCACTGACAGAACATCCTGTCGAGCGGCATATCGCGGGCAGTGAAGACCCCCAGATTGCGGTGCATGGTGAAGATCAGTTCGTCGGACCGGAGTGCGCAGGCCGCACCCACGCTGATGGCCTCCTGGCCGATACCACTGAACCATTTGGAGATACGGCCCTGCCTGAGCAGGTTGAGCATTTTCTCCTCAATGAGACGCGGTTTGGCGAGCTGATCGTAAAGATGGAGCAGGGTTTCGTTGGTGAAACCT
The DNA here is from genome assembly GCA_041182785.1 of Bacteroidota bacterium. Taxonomy (GTDB): domain Bacteria; phylum Bacteroidota; class Bacteroidia; order Chitinophagales; family Saprospiraceae; genus M3007. Next base: position 6,916 of record JBEGNB010000330.1, on the reverse strand, counting down.
TTTTTGGTATATTTTATTGGCATGGTCAGAGCTTTCTGAAATTCGGGGCAAAATTCAGAAAAATATGTGAAAGCCGTTTAAAATAGACTTCTAATTGCTAAACCTGAATAATTTTATACAGTCTTAAAAAGGCGTTGTTTACATTCGCCTCTCTGAATATCGAAATTAAATCAACTATCAACTTCTGATTCATGAAAAGAGTCCTTCTCTTTATGGTTTGCCTGTGGAGCAGCCTCGGTTTTGCCCTGGCCCAGAACCCCTGGCAAGACGCGGCCGAAAGTTCGGTCCCGGCTGCAGGCGAGCGCCGTATTGTACCCTCCAGATATCGAACCGTTCGTCTCGACCTTCAGGCTCTCCGGCCGATTCTGGACTCAGCCCCCGAACTGTTTTCCACAGCCGGACAACCCGACCAACTTCCTGAACTTGTTGTACCGGGGCCAGATGGAACCATCAACAGATTCAGGATTGCAGAAACTCCAGTCATGGCACCGGAACTGCAGGCCAAATACCCGCAGATACGCTGTTACACAGGATACAGCACCGACAATTCGGCCACAAGAATCAAACTTGATCTGACACCCTGGGGCTTTCACGCGATGGTGTTCTCTGCCACACAGGGCACCTGGTTTGTTGACCCGACGGTTCACGGAAACACAGAATACTATGTGGTGTACAGCAAGAAGGACTACCGTTCAGGAAAACAGGAAGCATTCTGGGCTTGCGAAGTTCCCTCTCCGGACGGAGCTGTGGAACTGGAAGAAACGGAAGACCACGAACATATCCCCGCACAAGGTGCAGACTTTCAGGGCGATACAAAACTTCGCCGCTACCGCCTGGCATTGTCATGTACCGGCGAATATGCCTCTTTCCATGGAGGTAACAAACCGGCCGTACTCGCAGCCATGAATACTACCATGAACCGCGTCAACGGGGTTTATGAGACAGATTTCGGCGCCACCATGCAGATTATTGCCAACAACGATCTGCTGATTTATCTGGATGCCGCCAGCGATCCGTTTACCAATAACAACGGAGGAACCATGCTCGGTCAGAACCAGACTACCTGCGATAACGTGGTGGGCAATGCCAATTACGATATCGGACACGTATTCAGTACTGGCGGTGGTGGAGTCGCATTTCTTGGCGTCGTTTGTAACAACCAGAACAAGGCGCGCGGCGTAACCGGTAGTGGTTCTCCGGTAGGCGATCCATTCGATATTGACTACGTGGCGCACGAAATAGGTCACCAGTTTGGAGGCAGCCATACATTCAACGGAACACAGGGCTCCTGCTCCGGCAATGCTGCTGCCCGCGTGGAACCCGGAAGCGGCACTACCATCATGGCCTACGCCGGAATATGCGGTGCTCAAAACGTAGCACCCAACAGCGAGGATTTCTTCCACGCCTACAATATCATTGAAATGGGCAATTATATCTACACAGGAGGCGGCAACACCTGCCCTGTGAAGATTAACACAACGAACAATAACCCGACTGTAAATGCCGGAAATGACTTCGTGATCCCCAAATCAACTCCTTTCCAGCTTACCGCAGCGGGCAGCGATCCCGACGGCGAACAGCTTACCTATACCTGGGAGCAGATTGACAATGCCAATGCTACCTCCCCGCCGGTGGCCACCAGTACCACAGGCGCCCTGTTCCGGTCTTTCAAAGGCACAGCATCTCCCACCCGGGTATTCCCGCGTCTGGTTGATATTGTAAACAACGCCAATCCAACCTGGGAAAAGCTGCCCGGTGTAGCCAGAACCATGAATTTCAGGGTGGTTGCCCGCGACAATAACCTGCAGGCCGGCTGTACCGACGAAGACGAGGCACTGGTAACGGTAGCCGGTAATTCAGGCCCGTTCCTGGTTACTCAGCCCAATACCAACGTTACCTGGAATGTGGGTACTACGCAAACTGTCACCTGGGATGTCGCCAATACAACGGCCGCACCGGTATCCTGCGCCAATGTCCGTATTCTTCTCTCCACCGACGGAGGCTTTACCTACCCGGTCGTCCTCAACAGCGGCACATCAAACGACGGCACGGAAGATATTGTAGTCCCCAATAACCTCGGAACTGCCTGTCGCGTACGCGTGGAAGGTGCCGGAAATATATTTTTCGATATTTCCAACGCCAACTTCAAAATAGAACCAGCACTCATTCCGACTTTCTTCCTGAGTTCCGATATTGGTACTCTGACAGTGTGTGCAGGTGAAACGGGCACTATCAATCTGTCACTCGAACGCGTACTCGGATTCGATGCTCCGGCAAATATCAGTGTGGCTGGTCAGCCCGGTGCTTCAACCGTTACAGTCAGCCCCAACCCTGTCGGAGGCAACAGCGCCACTGTCAGCATCAGCGACCTCACGCCAGGTATGGCAGGCACTTATACGCTGGTTATTGATGCTGTCGCAGGCACGGAAACCCGTCAGACTACCGTATCGCTGCTGGTACTCCCGGGGGCACCCTCGGTAGCCACCCCGACCTCCCCGGCTGACGGTACATCCGGCACAGGCTCATCTGCTACCCTGAACTGGGATATTGTCTATGCATCTTCTTGCGAACTGGAAGTAGCGAGCAATCCTTCCTTCGCTCCCGGCACTATCGTGTCTGCCCAAACAGTAGCGGGATCATCAGCCACGGTTACCGGACTGACGAACGGAACTGTTTATTACTGGCGTGTGCGCGGCTCCAACGACTGTGGCACCAGTTCATACAGCACAGTTTCCGCCTTTCAGATCGGCGCCGCTGATTGCGATAATGTTTACACCAGCTCCGACGTACCAAAGGCAATCAGCCCGTCTGCAGTATCCACCGTTGTCTCAACGCTCAACGTGGCTGACAACAAACCCGTCGAGGACGTTAATGTAACGCTGAATATCAACCATACCTGGGTAGGCGACCTGATTGCCCGCCTGATTTCTCCGGCCAATGATACAGTTGTACTGTTCGACCAGCCCGGCATCCCCGGCTCGGATTTCGGCTGTGATAGCGACAATATGGCTGTTATACTCGATGATGAATCTGCCAATGATTATGCTGTCCTTGACGGACAATGCAACGGTACTCCGCCTGCTGTATCCGGCACCTTCAAGGCTGCCGGCTCACTGGCAGGTCAGGATGGTGCTTCAGCGCAGGGCGACTGGCGACTGCTTGTCACCGACACGTATAACGAAGACGGGGGCGCCATCAACGCCTGGAGTATCAGTCTCTGTTTCCCGGAAACAATAGATGCCGCAGTACTGCTGAATAACAATCCACTCGTAGTTGGAAACGGGGGTACGGCTTCACCAGGCACTTCCAACCTGGAGCTGACACTCAGCGGAGATGCCACGCAGGGTGTTTACACGATACTCTCTCTTCCCGTGCATGGCACACTGAACCTGAATGGAACACCATTGGGTGTAGGCAGTACGTTCACACAGGCCGATATCAACAGCGGCGCTGTTACGTACACCAATAACGGCGATCAAAGTATTTCCGACAGTTTCACTTTCGATGTACAGGATGGAGCTAACGATCACTGGCTGCACAATAATCTGTTCAATATCATTATTGCAGAAAACAATCTGAGTGTTATAGCCACTCAATCACAGGCGGTACTCTGTTATAATGGAAATTCGGGCGAAATAACGGCTATCGCTACCGGTCTGGACGGAAACTATACCTACAGCCTGAATGGCGGCACTCAGCAGACTTCAAATGTATTCAGCGGACTGCCGGCCGGAAGTTACACTGTCAGGGTACACGGACAATTTGGCCTGACAGCCTCCTCTCAGGTGGTCGTACTTGACAATCCTGCGCCCGTGAGCGCAAGCGCAAGTACTATCCTGTTTGATATCACTGTTTCAGCCTCCGGAGGTACCGGTGTATTTGAATACAGCACTGACGGGGTAAATTTCCAGAGCGGAAACGTACTTACTGTTTCTTCAAACGGCATCTACACGGTGACTGTCAGAGATGAAAACGGTTGTACCGGCACCACAGAGGTAATCGTAGCCGTTAATGAAATTGTCTCGACAGCCACTGTAACTGGCAATGTAAGCTGCGCCGGAGGAAACAACGGCTCCATATCGGTAAACGCTGCCGGCGGTGAAGGCCCGCTTTCCTATGCTCTCAATGGAGGCACTCCGCAGTCCAGTCCGGTTTTCACCGGACTACCGGCCGGAACCTACACTGTTCAGGTAAGCGACTCACTGGGTCTGACGACTACAACCAATGAAGTAACTATTCTTGAGCCGGCTGCCATACAACTCACCGCCTCATCTGCCCTGAATACAATCACGGCAACTGCCACCGGCGGTACCGGTACTGTCCAATACAGTATTAATGGTGTGGATTTTCAGAGTTCCGGTGATTTTACCGGCCTGGTCAACGGGGAATATACTGTAACGGCACAGGATGCCAACGGATGTGTAACAACCTCAACCGTCGTGGTGGACATTCCACTTCTGACTCTGTCGCTCAATTTCTCGGCCTCACTTCTCTGTGCAGGGGATGACGGCGGTTTTATCACAGTTCTGGCCAACGGCGGCATACCACCCTATTCGTACAGCCTGAACGGTGGTCCGGAACAGGCAGACAACACATTCGTTGGTCTGCAGGCGGGCAACTATAACATCACGGTACGCGATGCATTCAATCAGGAGTTGTCCTACACCGTAACAATAACAGAACCGGCCCCCATCACGGGTACGGCAACGGTCGTCCTGAATGATGTCACGCTGAATATCAGCGGAGGCACACCGCCCTATTCTTTCTCCAACAATAACTTGCAGGACCTTCCCAACGGATCTTACAGTGTTACTGTCACAGACGGTAACGGATGCTCGGGTGTCATTTCATTTGTTGTTAATGTACCGCCTCTGACGCTCAGCGCCAACGTCGTCCCTGTTAATTGCTTCGGCGACTCAAACGGCTCCATCACCCTGTTTGCTACGGGAGGTTTCCCGCCCTATACCCTGAACGGGCAGCCATTTGTACAGGGAACAAGCCTCGACAATCTGGCTGCAGGTACCTACTCCGTCACGATTCTCGACGCCTCGGGTACTGAAACAAGCGCTACATTCACGGTCGGAAGTCCGGCCCAGCTGGTTGTCACGGCCACACTGAACGGAAATACCATCACGGCTTCCGCAACCGGCGGGACAGGCTCTTATGTATTCCTGCTGAACGGAGTCGCAGGAATCGGTAACGTATTCAGTAATCTGCCGCTGGGCAATTACACCGTGGGTGTGGTGGATGCCAACGGATGTGCAGCAACCATTAATACACCGCTGGTCATTTCCTCTGTGATAGAACCTTCCGAGGAATGGGGACTCACTGTTTCCCCCAATCCGGGTGCCGGACTGTTCGTGCTGACCATGAGCCGCGCACCGGAAACCCTCCGGGCAGAGGTATTCGACGCATCGGGGCGGATCGTTCGCTCGCTGGATTTCACCCCGAATGGCGGAAATTTCAGTACTGATATTGACATACGGGAACTGCCGAACGGAACTTACATACTCCGTCTGACCGACGGAAAACTATGGGGAGGCGTGAGACTGAGCAAGGCTGAATAATCAGCATCCGGCAATGAACGCAGTGTTAAATCATTAAAACAGATGAAGCATCGCGTATCTTTGCAGCCGGATGATTCAAGTAGTTTTCAACCTTCAGAATTACAACGACCTGTTATATTTACCCGCGGCCCTGCTCGTCGAAACCGATGCGCAGGGCCGTTTGGGCTATATGCAGCAGCGTGCCACGGCCGCCACCATTATTCCATACGGCATTGAAATGACTCCGGAGTTGTCAGTAATGTTCGACCTGATCGAAATGCTTACACCCAAAAATCTGGAAGCTAAGTTCAAGCCACCCAAGGCCAAATCGGCCGTTTTGCTGCCTCAGTTACTGGCCGACCCTGCTACCAGGCCTTTTGTCGAGAAATTTATTTTCGACAAAATTGACAAATTCCTGTCGGAAATTGTCAGAAACAAATGGCCGCTCACCTTCGACCTCGAGCGAAAAACGCCCGCCTGCGATATGCAGGTTTCCTTCCCGGAACAGGAAATTATGCCCCATATTTCTTTCATCAAAAAAGATGAAGGTGTGGAATATCGCTTCCGCCTGGGCACGGAAGACAGTCCCTGGACTATTCAATCGAAGGAAGTACTGCCACTCACCAATACCGATCCGGCCTGGCTGCTGGTAGGATACGATCTCTACCGCGTACCGGGTATCAATGGCAATATGGTAAAGCCCTTCCGTACCAAGGACGTGGTGCAGATTCCCTCCGACAAGGCGAAGGTTTACTTCAGGCAATTCGTAGCCAAGAGTGCTGGCAGAACGCGTATCGAAGCTGAAGGATTCGAGGTGCACATCACCCGCGATCTTGTATCCTCCAGACTCGTACCCACGGAGAATATTCTGGAAAAAACATGGTATCTGCAGGCATTTTTCGCCTATCGCGGTGCCGAGTTTTCCCATGGAGAAAAAAGAGATGTCGTTACGGCTGTTGATTATGTCGCAGACGGATCCGATGACATTCTCATCAGGCAGGTGATCAGAAACGCCGATGCCGAGCAGGAAAAAGTACAGGCGCTCACCGGGTTCGGACTGCAAACCTCCGGAAAACTGTTCACCACAGGACAGGAGTTATCGCTCGAAATGCTCATACAGTGGCTCGCACGAAACAGCGAGGCTCTGATATCGGCCGGTATCAAACCGGAATGTCCGGTTGTCGAGGGCAAACGAGTGGCACTGCTGAACGGACAACTTCATATCACCACCTCTGCTACCGACGACTGGTTCGATTTGCGCGGACATGTGCAGGCAGGCGAATTCTCGTTCCCGTTCCGTTCCCTGTGGGCACACCTGCGCGCACGCGACCGGTTTTTCCGCCTTCCCGATGGCACCTGTTTCCTGATTC
>JBEGNB010000329.1:0-10922 GCA_041182785.1 Bacteroidota bacterium | reverse complement strand
GTATGCGATCAAGGCGTTGAGTTATCTTTCTGAAAGATACGAACAGGGGCCTGTACTAATAGGGGAAATTGCAGAGCGGCAACATGTTCCGCTCAAGTTTCTGGAGCGGATTCTGCTGGATCTGAATAAAGCGGGCGTACTCAGCAGCAAAAAGGGGAAAGGTGGAGGTTATTTCCTCGCTGGTCCGCCGGAGTCTGTCTCGCTGGCTCGCGTCATCAGGATAGTTGACGGACCTATTGCCCTGCTTCCCTGTGTAAGCCTTCATTTTTACCAGAAATGTGAGGACTGCGACGAACAGAACTGCAGGGTAAACGTGGTATTTGCCGATGTCCGGGATGCTGTATTGTCTGTACTTGAGCACAGAACACTGAAAGATATCTGATATGAACCGATTTTTGATGATTAGCCTGCTGATGTGCGGCTTCTGTGCAAAGCAAACCCTCGCGCAGCATTCGATTGCCCGTTTGTGGAATGAAGAGCTGCTCCACGCTATCAGCAAGGATCTCGCCCGCCCGCCCATACAGGCGCGCAATCTCTTCCATATTTCTGCGGCTATGTACGATGCGTGGGCAGTATATCACCCGGAGGCTGAAACGTACTTTTTAGGCAAAGAGGTAAACGGTTTTTATATACCATACAACTACACTCCCCCACCCGCCGATATTAAAAAGGCGCAGGAGGAGGCTATCAGTTTTGCTGCTTACCGGTTGATTGAGCATCGTTTTCTGAACTCTCCGGATGTGGCCAACCTGTTTCCCCGAATAGACAAACTGATGGATTCACTCGGATACAACCGACACAATGCTTCAGTCAATTACAAGGCTGGTCCGGCTGAAATGGGCAATTACATCGCCAATCAGATTATCCGGTACGGACTGCAGGACGGCTCAAACGAATCGGGCAATTACAGGAACCAATACTACGAGCCCATAAATCCGCCTCTTCAGGTGGCTGTACCCGGCAATCCCAATGTACTTGACATGAACAGATGGCAACCTGTTCAGCTCGCCGTTTATGTTGATCAGAGTGGCAATGTACTGACAGGAGGGCCACCGCCGTTCCAGAGTCCGGAATGGGGCAATGTGGCCCCTTTTTCTCTCAATCCGGCTGAATCAGAGATACTGTCCCGCAACGGGCATAACTACAGGGTGTATCACCGTCCACCGCCCCCGGCACTCACAGACACCTCCACCTCTTCCGCCGGTACACAGCAGTTTCAGTGGAATCACGCACTTGTTGCTGTATGGAGTTCGCTGCTCGATCCCAAAGACAGTGTTATTATTGACATTTCACCTGCTTCACTGGGGAATAACGCCGAGTCCGACTATCCGGCAGATTTATCAGAGTTACCTGATTTCTTCGACCTCACGGGCGGGCGCGACCGCAGTCCGGGTCATGACCTGAATCCAAAGACAGGACTTCCCTACACTCCGGAGTTGGTGCCACGGGGTGATTATACGCGGGTACTGTCTGAGTTCTGGGCAGACGGGCCTTCTTCCGAAACACCACCGGGGCACTGGTTCAGTATGCTGAACTACGCAAACGATCATCCCTCGTCTTCCAGAAGGGTACGCGGTATCGGTCCGGCATGCGACAACCTCGAATGGGATGTCAAAGGATATTTTGCGCTCGGCGGAGCCATGCACGATGCGGCGGTCACAGCGTGGGGTATCAAAGGCTGGTACGACAGCAGTCGCCCGGTTTCTGCCATCAGGGCTATGGCTGAGCTTGGACAGAGCAGCGATCCGAACCTGCCATCCTATCATCCCGGAGGATTGCCCCTCATTCCCGGGTATATCGAACTGATTGGTCCGGACGACCCGCTGAAGGGACCTCTTTATCTGAATGAAATAAAGGTCAGAACCTGGAAGGGGCCTTACTACGTTGGCAATCCACAGACCAGTTCTGCGGGGGTTGCATGGATCAGAGCCAAAGACTGGTGGCCTTACCAGCGTCCTACATTCGTGACACCGCCTTTTGCAGGATATATTTCAGGTCACTCCACGTACAGCCGGGCTGCAGCAGAGGTACTGACTGCCCTGACTGGCGATCCATATTTCCCGGGGGGCGTTGGCACCTTCTTTTGCGAGAAAAACAAATTTCTGGTATTCGAAGACGGGCCCAGTGTTGACGTAACGCTGCAATGGGCCACTTACAGAGATGCCGCCGACCAGTGCAGCCTGTCGAGGATTTACGGCGGGATACATCCTCCGATGGACGATATTCCCGGACGATTGATTGGCATGAAAGTCGGAAAAGAGGCCTTTGAGTACGCGACCCGATTCTTTCAGGGCAAATCTGCACCGCCACCAGCCGATTCATTCCGGGTGTTCCCCAACCCTACTCCGTCGGCTGTACAAATAGAACTACCCGGAGATGGAGAGATTCAGGTATCAGTATTTTCAGCAGAGGGCAAACTCGTTCTGCAGGAAACCCTCGTTCTCCAGGCTGGTCGCGCAATTTTGCATCTGGGTACCCTCCCTCGCGGTACATATCAGCTTGCGATACTCGATGACAACAACTCCAAACTCCGGCAAACGACTGTCATAAAGTACTGAAATGTTAAAATAATGCAAAAACATAATATTTGCCGCGATTTTTCTTTCCTTTATAACGTTTTATACATGCTTGTCAGTTTCGTCAAACATTTCAGTCTCGTTTAGTGCATTTTAAAATATTAAAATTCAATCAGATATGTCCCGTTTCCTTCGTTCCGCCCTTCTTGTCTCGGGCATTGCCTTTTCGGTTGCATCCTGTAGCACACTGAATCTGCCAAAGGCTCATTTGGGAGGAGGAGCTCCTGTTCCAAGGAGCAACAGTTCTGCCTCCAAAACCGCTTCTGTAAAAAAAGAGACACGAACTGCAACAGCGAAACCGGCTGCACCGGCAGCCAAAAGCAGTTCGGCGAGCAAACCGGCAACAACCGGAACGACAGCTGCGGCCAAGAAACCGACCTCATCCGGCACCACTGCCAAGAGCGGTTCGGCCAAACCGGCGACCAAACGCGCCACTATTGAGGAAAGAAGACTCGATATAGTGGATTACGCAGAACAATTCAAGGGAATCACCTACAAAACAGCGGGGAAAACACCCTACACGGGCTTTGATTGTTCAGGGTTTACGTCTTATGTGATGAAAGGCTTCGGGGTGGAGCTGTCGCCCTCATCCAACGAACAGTCGCAGGATGGTGTAGAAGTGGAGCTGGAGGAGGTAAAGCCAGGAGATTTGCTGTTTTTTGGTACCGACGACAAGATTCAGCACGTAGCTATTGTAGTCAGGAACGACGACGAAGGTATTTTCTGCGTACATAGTACGTCCAGCAGAGGAGTTATTGTTGAAAATGTGACCGAGTCCAGCTACTGGAATCCCCGGATCATGTTTGCACGCGACGTTGTTTCCCCCAAATAGCTACTGGCCGGGGAATCGGATTTCAATAATTCTGATACGGTACTTTTTACCAAGTCTGATTTTCCTGGGACTTCCGGCGGCAAAACCTGCGGCCGTTGAAATACCCGAGAGGGCATATAGTTCCGGCGTCTTGATGTCTTTGTCCTGAAATACAAGTCGTCCGACGGTGACCGATAGTGCCAGCGTGGCGCCAAAGGTAAGCAGTGCTCCTCCCAGTAATTGGGCTGCAGGTTTGCGTTGCACCTTCAGACTGGAAATACTGTCGGTTTTCACAGCAAAATTGTCGAGCACAAGCGTGCGCGACTCGGGCAGGATATCCGTAATTGTGCGTTCATACCAGTAGTTTTCATCTCCGTTCATTCGGTACTGGAGGACGTCACCTACATAGAATCGGGTAGTTTTGACTCTGTTTTTGCGCTCAAGCTGCAGCATCTTTTGTGCAGATGCTGCTGTGCTGCACAGGAACAGGAACAGTATAACGAGTCGGCCGGTTATGTTGATTAGTCCAGCCATTTGCTTTTGTCTGCGAGTTTGCCAAGCTTTTCCCAGGTGAGTACAATATCGGTTTGACCTAAAGCATAAGATGCCACTTCATAGGGGTTATAAGTGAACCTTACGCCCTCCCTGACTATACACCACTGAAGCGGCATGGGGAGCGGGATACTTTCCTCGAAAACCAGTTCGGCGAGGGTGTACGTTTCACCACTCTGGGCGCTCTTGGACTCAACAAATCCGGCCTCCAGCAAGGGTCGGAGAGATGCCGTATCCTGAACAATATCGGTAAGTTGCACCAAACCTCCATCATTCATCCGGAAAGAAAACAGAGCGGAGCCATAATTGCCGTGTGCACCTCCTGTGAAGGAGTAGCTGCTCAGTTCGAATGATATGACTTTGGAATTTTGAATCAGATTCTTGCTTGTGAGTTCGTGAACAAATCCCATGGAATAGTCGGGGATTATGGAAAGCTGATCTTCCAGCATCAGATGCAGATTCATCACCGCCGAATCAACTGCCTGACTGATGGGCAGGGATGGATCTCCGCCGACCACCATCCTGACAAATGCGCCGATGGTATCATTTATAGAGCGGGTAGCAGCTTCCTTTCCGCCGGAAACTACCGGAAATACAAGCTTGATTTCAGCACACTGGGTATCAACTACGCACTTCTTTGCTTTCAGTTCACTGAAACTGACGGTAACCGGTGTTTCAGGTACAGTTTTGTTTTTACATGAGGTACTCCAGACAAGGATAAACAGGAAAGGGATGATGGCAACTCGCATTTGCAGGTATTGTTATTGTTTTGTTGACGCAAAGGTCAGAAGAATCGGAGTATTAAACGCGCCATTTTATTAGATAATATCCGACACTGGCCTAAAATTCCTGACTGACTCCTGCAGCTCAGGGAAGAAGCCGGTGAAATCTTCCGAATACATGTTTATTTCATCAAAAAAGTGATTAATTATCTTTTCCGCATCAAATTTTTGCCCCAGTCGCATGCTGAACCTGTCCATTATCCAGGCCAGATCGGTCCTCTCCCTGTATCCCTGCAAAAAACGACCGGCTACCATGCGGGGCAAACGCTCCTGCAGTTCCGGTGGCATCAGATCAGCCTGTGCGGACAGGCGCCGGTAAGTACTTTCAGCAAACGTATCGAGTGAGTCAGGAACATACTTATCCCAATGAATGGCAAGCAGGTGGTCGTACAGTACGTCATTAACGGGTGCAGCGTAACGACCGGCAACTGGCCGCAGGCGATGCACACTGCGCCTTGCGATTGCATGCCCGTCGGTAAACGAGTCAATATGCCGGTGCAACAACAGTCCGTACTGAACCCCGGGGGGATAAAGCCTCCAGTCACCGCCCTTCACGTAATCACCGATGAAATTACCCAAAAGTACCGATTCGCTTTCGCCCGACAATAAACAATGAGCCAGATGATTCATGAAAAATGCCTGATTATGCGCGGGATTGCTAACTTTGCGCCCGCTTTTGCAACATACGTTCCAAAGGTAACGCTAATCAGCAGTTTTTCATTTTTCCGATAACTAATAATGGCTCTACAGTGTGGTATTGTTGGCTTGCCCAACGTAGGAAAATCAACTCTTTTCAATGCACTGACCAATGCGAAGGCACTGGCAGCAAACTATCCCTTTGCAACAAAGGATCCGAACGTCGGCATCATTACGGTGCCCGATGAACGACTGGACAAGTTGTCGGAAATCGTTCAGCCTCAAAATGTGCAACCCACCACGGTGGAGATTGTGGATATTGCAGGTCTTATCAAGGGGGCCAGCAAGGGTGAAGGCCTGGGTAACCAGTTTCTGGCCAACATCAGGGAGGTAGATGCAATTATTCACGTGGTACGCTGCTTCGACGATGATAATGTGGTACACGTGGATGGCTCGGTATCACCCGTGCGCGATAAAGAGATTATTGATCTGGAACTGGGCCTCAAAGACCTGGATACCGTTGACAAACGCATAGACAAGGTGGCCCGTGCCGCCAAGGCTGGCTCGAAGGACGATCTGAAGACCCTTGAAGTACTCAACCTGCTCAAGGCACACCTCGAAAGCGGACGTCCGGGTCGTGAACTGCTGGGCAGTCTGGACGAAGACGGGAAAAAACTCCTGACCAAAGACTTGTCACTGCTCACTGCCAAACCTGTATTGTACGTATGCAATGTGGATGAGGGATCAATAGATTCCGGCAATGCTCATACTGAAACATTCAGAAAAGCAGTAGCTGCCGAAAACGCCGAAGTCATCCTGATCTGTGCGGGAATTGAGGCACAAATTGCCGAGATGGAATCCAAAGAGGAGCAAACAGAATTTCTTGAAATGATGGGACTCAGCGAACCGGGTGTAAACAGGCTCATCAAAGCTGCCTACAAGCTCCTGAACCTGATTACCTATTTCACAGCCGGTGTCAAGGAAGTGCGTGCCTGGACAGTAAGAAGAGGCGCCAAAGCACCTGAAGCAGCCGGTGTGATTCACTCGGACTTTGAGAAGGGCTTCATCCGGGCAGAGGTAATCAAATACAACGACTATGTGACCCTCGGCTCGGAGGCGAAGGTCAAGGAAGCCGGAAAGATGTCCGTTGAAGGCAAGGAGTACGTGGTTACCGACGGTGACATCATGCACTTCCGTTTCAACGTATAAATGTACTCACCGAACAGGTTTACTCTTGGGAAAGGAAGTCAAAATATACCCCCGCGTCATAGAACGCATGGAAGAATGGCCGATCTACCTGCTCAGCAAGGATCGCGCCGAGTTCGTAAGGCAAATTGACGAAAAAACCTTTCAACGGATAACAAACCGCCACAAGAAAGACCTGGCAGATGTACTTGTCAAGGCGATTTATCAGGAGCGTATCCGTATCAAGGAAGCCCCATGGAAGGTTGATCCGCCCAATGAGCGGGTGTTCTGGAACCGAATCAGCAACAGGCTGATCCAGAAATCGCTCGACCGCAATGATGCTGAAGCCCGTTCGGTCAATGAGGATCTCCTCAAAAAGATAATACACCGGTACTCCGAGGAAATCGTGGGTACCTTCCAGATATCTACTTTCCGGTTTGCCCAGGGGTTTCTCACGGCGCTGTTCAATCGTATTTTTAATGCTCTGGTGAGCAAAAGCGTCAGCGCCATGTTCCGTGGCCGCCGTAATCTGTACGAACGCCTCAATATAGTGGGCGATGTGGAAAAGGTAGCCGACTTGTTCAAGCATGGAACCGTGGTAGTCGTACCCACACACAGCAGTAACCTCGATTCCATACTGGTAGGCTACGCCATGGACCAGATTATGGGTTTTCCTTCTTTTTCCTATGGTGCCGGACTGAATCTGTACAATTTCGGACCAGCGGCATATTATATGAACCGTCTGGGAGCCTACCGGGTTGACCGGAGGAAAAAGAATGAGATTTATCTGGAAACGCTCAAAACGATGAGCCGCCTGAGCATACAGCGCGGAGTGAACAGTCTGTTCTTCCCCGGGGGTACGCGCTCGCGCTCGGGAAATCTGGAAGATGATCTCAAACTCGGCCTGCTCGGTACCGCCGTGGAAGCCCAGCGAACCATTGTGCAGGAGGGAAGACCGGAAAAGGTTTTCATTGTACCAATGGTAATCTGCTACAATTTTGTTCTGGAGGCCCCATTCCTGATTGAACAGCACCTTCAGGCTATCGGTAAGGAAAACTACCTGCTCCCCCGTGACGAAGGTACCAGTATCAGAGCCTGGCTACGATTCTTCTGGAGATTTTTCTCTACCAGCAGTGATATTACTCTTAGTCTGGGCCGCCCTATGGATATCATGGGTAATTTCGTGGACAACAGCGGCCGAAGCTTCGACAGGTACGGAAATGAACTTGACATAAAGGAGTACTTCACTTCGAAAAAAGAAATCAACGAGGACCGACAGCGCGAGGAAGAATACACCAGACTACTGGCTGAAAAAGTAGTTGAGCGCTATGCCTGTGAAAATGTGGTGCTGTGCAGCCACCTGGTAGCTTACGCCGTATTCGAAATGCTGCTCCACGAACACCCCAAACTGGATATCTTCGGAATCCTGCGCCTGCCGCACGAAGACTATGTTTTCCCGCACGAATCGCTGGTGGTAGTCATGGAGCAGATGCAGAAACGTCTGTTCGTCATGGAAACGGAAGGCAAAATCAGGCTCGCTCCGGAAATGAAGGAGAGTACAAGTCAGGTACTGAAATCGGGCGTCGAAAACCTCGGAATATACCACGCTCACAAGCCTCTTTCCTTCACGCGAGAGGGGGATATCGTATCATCCAGCTTCCGGGTACTGTATTTTTACCACAACCGCCTGGAAAACTACCATCTCGACAAGGCTGTAACCTGGAAGAATGTGGGCATTGAGAAGCTCAAAGATCAAGAGCTCTGATTGAACAGGAAATACAGCGCTGCCGGCATCCTCTTTCGCCAGGACCTCTCGCTGTGATCTTCCCCCATCAGGTACAGGGTAATCCAGTTTTTCCTGTAACCGGCTTTGTGCATTACCTCGTCCACTTGTCGCTGCAAAGGCGGATACATGGCATCCAGTGTCTGGTCGCCCAGATCGAAAAAGATTCTGTGCTTGCGTGGGCTTGGCAGTTTTCTGCTCAGGTAAGTCCTGAATGCATCGGGAAAAGGATTGTTTTCAAGGGAGAATGTGCCAGGCCAGTGTGTACTCAGGCAGACGGACCCTCCAAACACATCAGGGTATTCGCAAATTGCGTAAAGCGAAATAAGTCCGCCCATACTGCTGCCAGCTATCCAGGTATGCTTCCTGTCGCCGCGAACCCCGTATTTTTTCTCGATAGCCGGTTTCAGCTCCTCGGTGATGAACTTCAGGTACTGGTCGGATACCGGGCTGAAAACAGTCTTTGTGCGACCAGCCCGTTGTAACTGAGCTGTGAGACTGTCCTTCTCCGGCTGGCTCATTGCCTCGAAAGGCTTTTGGGGAAAATAGTCCGCATGCCTTCCGGCGCCGGAGTTCCAGATACCGACGATGATAAACCTGTTTTTTTCACTTTGAAAGTTGGCTCCGGTTTCATCCATATCCCACGATTGCCGGTTCCAGGTAGCGGTCGAATCGAACAGCATCTGTCCGTCGTGCATATACAGAACACCGTAATCTTTACCGGATATGAAATTGTCGGGGAGCCAAACATCAATATTTCTGGGTGTGACGTACCTGGATGGAAAATCAGCGATACGTTCGACTCGTCCAGCAGAGCATGCGGGCACCTGTGCAGGCGCCCGCATACTCGTGAGCAGGAAGAGCAGCAGCCAGTATTTGTACTGCATCAGGGTTTCTTTTTGGCTCCCGGCACATTGACAATCAGTCTGGCAGGACGGTTGGCAATCTCCCATGCAACATGAAATGCCAGTTGGGCGCGTTTTGCCAGCGCATCAAAATTGATTTTGTCGGCGGTATCAGTAGGACGGTGGTAGTCGGGATGTACCCCGTTGAAGTAGAAAATCGCGGGAACGCCTCTTTCAGCGAAGTTGTAGTGATCGCTTCGCTCGTAGTAGCGATTGGGATCATCCTTGGCATTGTACTTGTAATCAAGCGTGAGGCGGGTGTTTTCATCGTTTTGCATCTCGCTGATATCGTGCAGTTCGGTGCTCATACGATCGGAGCCGATTACATAAACATAATCGGGGTTGTCGGCGTATTTTTCGTCAATGCGTCCCACCATGTCAATATTGATATCAACCACCGTGCGATCCAGCGGAAAAATCGGGAATTCGGTGTAATAGAGAGATCCGAGGAGACCTTTTTCTTCGCCGCTGACGAGCATACAAACTACAGTTCGTTTGGGTCCGACACCCTTGTTTTTGGCTTCCTGAAAAGCCTTGGCTATTTCTATTACTGCGGAAGTGCCGCTGGCGTTATCATCTGCTCCGTGATAGATAACCGTGCTGTCGGCCATCCCAAGGTGGTCGTAGTGTGCCGTGATGAACACATATTCTTTGCTGAGCAGAGAGTCGGAGCCCTCGATAACCGCCAGAACGTTTGACCCTTCCAGCATTTTCGATTCCTTGTCGAAATGTGCTTCAATTTTCGCCTTGACCTTGACAGGGTTGAATTTGCCTCCGCCGCGGATATCCTCCAGCTCCTGTTCTGCTTTTGCGGCTTTATCGCCGAGAATAGCCCTGGCCACAGCAGGCGAAACGAACATGCTGTTGAGCATTTCTCCAGGTTTTACGGGCTCCTCGGAACCTACCGGTTTCCAGCCATACGTGGAGATATCACGGCGTTTTTTCTTCAGGTTTTCCTCTATTTTCGGATCAATGACGAGCGCGAGTACAGCCCCCTTTTTTCTGGCCAGTTCAACCTTTTTCTTCCAGTCGAGCGACCACTTTGATCTGAAGTCAGTACCGGTTATACGGGATTTCCCGCTGGTATCAATGGGCTCGCCGTCGTAGAAAATGACCACTTTACCGGCTACATCCAGTTTTTCATAGTCGTTGTACTTGGGGTCTTCAATACCGAAGCCGACGAAAACCACTTCTTTGGAGGAGATTAGCGGTACATCTGCATTGGCTGTGGGATAAACGTAGTAATCAGCCCTGCTTTTGAAAGTTGTTTCTCCTACTTTCAGGGCAAGATCCGACCATGAGTCGTTGCGGAGTTTGACCTGCTGATAATAGGAGTTCCTGTCGGCTTTTGGCGGGATACCTGCGGCTTTGAAATGGCCAGCAATAAATTCTGCCGCCTTTTTCTGACCTTTTTCACCGGTTTCGCGGCCTTCGAGGGTATCTGAAGCAAGTACATACAGTATTTCCTTCAGGTCGTTAGCCTTGATAGAAGACGCGAAAGGTTTGGCATCGGGCAGCTTGTAGTCGCGGTATTTTCGTTTTTCTGAATAATTACCGAGCGCCTTGGAAGCCACGGTATCACGCGGTGCCGCCGGTGCCGGCTGTTCGGTTTGAGCCCCGAGTGACAGTGAAACGGTGAGCGCAATCAGAGTGATTTGATAACGGATCATACAAAGAGTAGTCTTTGATTTG
>JBEGNB010000328.1:0-5183 GCA_041182785.1 Bacteroidota bacterium | reverse complement strand
GAGTATGAACCATACTTCACCGCTGTCAGGAAAGAGAGACTGGTGCAGGCACCTGTGCGCTTTCACATCAGTCGAACGGTAAAATACTGGCTCTATGCCGCTTCAGTTGCTGTTCTGCTGGTAGCGGGTTGGTTTATACAAACACCAGAGGATAACAGCACAATGGCGGAAGAAAGCAGCGATGCCATGTCAACCCGCACAGAATTGCCGGTTACTTACGAACAACCGGTTCAGGATAAAACTGCAACCGATAAACCGGCACCGATAAAAATCCGGAAAACCAGACGAGTTAAAACTGCCGCAGCCACTGTGGATCCGGAAACACAGGAAGCTATGATACAGGTAAAAGCCGCTCTTGCGCTGGTATCTTCCAGCATAAAAAAGACGCGTCGGGAGGTATCCAAAGGTACCGGACACCTCGAAACCATGGACCTTTTTCACAAAAGGAAGGGCGGCTGATCACACTTCGTGCGAGTTCAACCGCACGCATTTCAAACATTGAAAAACTATCAGACAATGAACATCAGATTATCCGTGATGTGGCTGCTTGTGCTCGCATCCACAGTCAGTTTACAGGCACAAAGTGACGCTATTTCCCGTTTTTTCAACAAATACGCGGAAGATGAGCGCTTTACCGTGGTGTACGTGGCACCCAAACTGTTCAGTATGATTTCAAAAGTATCGAGTGAGGATGAGGAATGGAATCAAATGCGTGATATTGTGAAGGACCTCGGAGGATTAAGGGTACTTGCTGCCGACAGCGTGAGCAACGGACTCGAGTTGTATAACGATGCGCTTGGCAGAATCCCTGTTAAAGAGTATGATGAACTGATGACCGTACGGGATGGTGATGAAAATATCAGAATCTGGACACGCGAGAACAAGAACGATTCGGTGATCGAGGAACTGCTATTGCTCGTGGGCGCACCCGATGAGTTTGTCATGCTGAGCCTGTTGGGGAAAATTGACCTCGAAAAAATATCGGGCCTGTCTGAAAGCCTCGATGTGGAGGGGATTGAACACCTGGACAAAATCAAAAAGAAGAAGGAATGAGGACTTTTTTTGAATTTAAAAGGATATCACTTCTGTTTATGGCGCTTGCTTTCGCTTCCATTGCGCATGCGCAGGATGCCGGACTGTTCTGGAAGTACAAGAGTTACGACGGCGCAATAGCCCTGCGGATACCCGGAGCGATTTCAGGCATCGGTTCGCTTTTTGCCCGTGAGCCGGAAGAGCGCATGCTGCTTCGGCGAATGGGTACCACGAGAATACTGATTTTTGAGGACGGGAGTCCGGTAACCGCCAGAGATACCGAGCGGTTTAACCGGAAGGCCAGACACCGTATGCTGGAGGAAATCATCACGGTACGCAGCGGCAAAGACCGCTTTCAGATCATGGCCAGAGAGAAAAAAGGTGTACTTCGTAAACTGGTTATTTTCTTCCATGCAGAAGAGGTAACCGGCCTGATTTCGGTTCGTGGCCGGTTCAGGCTTGACGACCTGAACAGACTGATCAGAAAAGCGGAGGAATGGACTGATGAAAAACCGGGAAAACTACCTGCTTCCGTACCCGTGATAAGAGCATAAAGGTACATCCGGGATTTTCTGCCGATGATAGAACAGGCATATTTTGACTCTGCGAGAGAGTCCCGGACACGCTCAAAAACAAAGAACCCGCCCGGGCTTTCCCGGGCGGGCAATGCGTTTCAAGTGGAAATACGGGACATACAGGATGTGACTATATGCCGTAGTACCGGTTTTCGAAATGGTCCTCAGGTTTGAAAGCGCATTGTGTCGCCTGTCTGTTTCAAAACTGGTTTTCCGGGATTCGTCTTCATGTGGTTTGGTGGTTTTTGGGTAAATGAGTCAATTTTCGGCGTGTTTTGGTCTTTCGTTTGGTTTGATGTTGCAAAGGTGGGGGTAACGCACTCCGGATCTCAAACACAAAATCCTCAATCACTTCCAGCCCTTGATCTGATGCCAGTCTGCCGGCGCTCCCGTTCTTCCGCTTTTGATGATGAAACGATCTTCCCTTCTTCGTTCTCATGTTTTCCCGTTTTAGTCAGCCTTCACACTCCTTTAATCAAACGGAAAACGCCGGACAGATTCTGTGGCAATCCCTTTCAGGACAGGATATTACCTCGGATTTCCGGATTCGTTCCTCACAAATAAATCAGGCGAAGCCGCTGTAATTTCCTTTTGATGACACAAAGATGGGGGCATATCAGCCTGGCCTCAAAACACAGAAAACGGTATTACTTCCAAAGAAAACGGTTGATACCACGAGGGAACGGCTGAAAAAGTCTATAAATGAAGATGTTTGGTAATATATTTATGCGCTTTTGATTAAAAACTGCTTTCAGTACTGTCGCACAAAATTTTCAAAAAGAGGGGGTAAATACTTGAAATACCAGAATTCTGCCGAAATTCGCAGCAACGTAGCCCCAAGCCACAACTAAAATGCGAAGTGTACCAGAGTCCGCTCATACGCACCCTGCAGCTCCTGAACAAGGAAGAAATGGAGGTATTACGTTCATTTGTTTCTTCGCCCATCTTCAACGATGTACGGCCGGAGGAGACATCCTCCCTGTTTGAATATCTGCGACAGCACTATCCGCGATTTGATGCTCCGGAAATTGACCGGGAGGTTGCTGCACGGCACTTCTTCCCGAATGCTGCCAATCCGGTGGGTTCCCTGCAGCGCACCATGACCCAACTGATGAATGTAGTGCGAAAATTCGTGGCATTCAGGTACACACAACTCAGAGACGCCCGGACAAACAATAACGACAAGGTTTCGCTGCACGACATACAACACAAACTGGCGCTCATGCGGCTCTATAACGAGCGACTGCACCAGACAACTCTGCCGTCGGGAGCCGACAAACAAATGCCAATGCCCCGGGAAACCGGTTACAGAAAAGGACGCAAGGCTGAGAATTTCTTCCTGAATCTGAACAACCAGGTGCGCAGTGCACTCAGTGAACAACAGGACCTCTCGGGTTTCGATGAGTACGAATTTATGGATTTCATGTATTTCCGATTTATGGCAGAACATGAAAAAGTGCTGTACGAAACCACCAGCAGCCTCGAGGAGGGTGATAATAATCTGCTGGCCGCTACCGAGCGCCTTGACTCATTCTACCTGACGGCCAAACTGGAACATATCTGTCAGTTATTGCACTATGGAAGAAGACTGGCACTCTTTGAAGCCGATACGCCTGAATATGCCAGATACGAGGCCAATATACGTTTCACTATACAGCTGGTACATACCATCCGGCAAACCGGACTCTCCGTGGATCCGGGGGTCAATTTATACTGTACATTTCTGGAATTCTTCACCGAAAACGACCCTACTATTGCCGATCAGCGACTGGAATCGTTTGAGCAACTGCTTGAACAAAACAGCGCTGTGCTTCCCAAAAGCAGAATGGAAACACTTGGCATTCTCCTGCGAAGCTTCTGGCCAGCCAGATACAGGGAAACACGCGACAGACGCTTCATGGAAAAGCTGCACAACCGGCAGCGGCGGCAACTGACCCAGGTAAGGCCCGGAGAAAATATTGCTACCTCGTTCTATCAAAACACCCTGTTCTCGGGACTGAAACTCGGGTTTACTGACTGGTGCGCAGGATTTGTGGATGAATATTCCGGGAGACTCCGCGGACTGGATCCTGAGCAAACGGCCATGCTTGTGGAAATAACAAGAGCCGCCGTGGATGCATACCGCGGCAGTTTCAGGGATGCCGCAAGCAAGCTGCCACATTACCTGAACTATGGAATCTGTGAAGATATCTATCTGTATGCCATCGCCGCTACCCTGGATGTCCGAATTCATTACGAACTGGGCGATCTGGAGGAAGATTACGGGATGGCGATGATTCACGCAACCACCACGCGGATCCGGCGGGAAGAATCACTTCCCAAACACAGACGCGAGGAACGCCTTCAGTTTTTTTCAATCGCCAAAGAATTATATAAAATCCGGGAGCAGCTTCAAATGAATAAAAAATCAAATGTATCTGTTGCATTAAAACGTATCAGAATGCGGCTGGATCAGGAAACTGTGGTGGATTGGGAATGGCTGGAAGAAAAATGGAAATCGCTGAAAGAACAGACTGCTGAACCTTAAGGGCAGTAGTGTTGTTTTATCAGCGCATTATCGTAAGCATGAAAATAGGTATCGTTTGTTACCCCACTTATGGCGGCTCCGGAGTAGTAGCCACCGAATTGGGTCTGGGTCTCGCCCGCAAGGGGCACGAGATACACTTCATCACATACAGGCGACCTGTCAGGCTGGCGCATTTCGAGGCAAATGTATTTTACCACGAGGTGGACAGCGACGACTACCCGCTCTTTGAGTACCCTCCCTACGATACTGCCCTTGCCTCCAAGATTGTGGATGTTGTTACCTATCACAATCTGGATATTCTGCATGTTCACTATGCTATTCCGCATGCTGCAGTAGCGTATATAGCCAAAAAGATACTGCTTACGCAAGGAAGATACTTGCCTGTCGTAACCACGCTGCATGGCACCGATATCACGCTGGTAGGGAATAACCACGCGTTTGCACCCGTTGTTGAATTCAGTATCAACAAGAGCGACGGAGTCACGGCCGTATCACAGAGCCTGAAAGATGATACGCTGGCGCAGTTCAATATCCATCGCGATATAAGGGTCATTTACAATTTTATTGATTTTGAACGGTTCCGCAAAACCAACAAGGATCACTTCAAAAAAATAATAGCACCCAACGGAGAGCGTATCGTTGCGCATACATCCAACTTCAGAAAAGTTAAAAGGGTGGACGATGTAATACACATTTTCAGAAATATTCTCGCCGAGGTACCTTCCAAGCTGCTCATGATTGGCGACGGGCCGGAGCGTCAGCACTGCGAGAGACTGTGCAGAGAGTTGTGTATCAGCGATCACGTCAGTTTTTTGGGGAAACAGGACGCCATAGAGGAACTACTTGCCATCTGCGACCTGTTCATCATTCCCTCGGAGCACGAAAGTTTTGGTTTGGCTGCACTTGAAGCCATGGCCTGCGAAGTACCTGTTATATCATCCAATGGTGGCGGGCTTCCCGAGGTGAATATCCACGGAGTTACCGGCTACCTCAGCGATCCCGGAAATGTAGAGGAAATGGCAAAATATGCCATCAAAATACTATCCGAT
>JBEGNB010000327.1:0-5378 GCA_041182785.1 Bacteroidota bacterium | reverse complement strand
CTTCGCCGATAATGTTCTTGTCGCCCTTAGAGATCTTGCTCAGGGTGAAATCCTGTTGTTGGGTGACAGGAAAATCATTTTACAGGACTCCATACCCGCCAAACACAAAATAGCCATCACCAGTCTGGAAACAGGTGATCCCGTCTATATGTACGGGGTACTGGTGGGTCGTGCAACCCGAAGTATTCCGTCGGGCGGACTGATTTCAACAGAAAATCTGAAGCACGATGCGGGTGTATTCGGTAAACGGCAGAAGGACTACCAGTGGCAGGCGCCGGATACAGGCAAATTTCGTGACCGTACATTCATGGGGTACCACCGGGCCGACGGACAAGTGGGTGTGCGCAATTACTGGCTGGTTATTCCGCTGGTTTTCTGTGAAAACCGGAATATTCAGGTGCTGAAAGATGCTTTTCTCAAGGAACTGGGGTATGCACAGCCAGATATTTACCGCGAATATTTGCGTGAACTGGTCACATACTACTCGGAACACAAGCGTACCGATGGCTTTACTCCGGAATTGAGGTGGCCCGGTACAGTCTCCGGGAAAATGTTTCCCAATGTGGATGGAATCAAATTCCTCACGCACGAGAGCGGCTGCGGAGAAACCCGGGACGACTCGGAAAATCTGTGCGCCCTGCTCGCAGGATATTGTGTGAACCCTAATGTGGCAGGTATTACTGTGCTCAGTCTGGGCTGCCAGCACGCGCAAATCCAGCTTTTTAGAGAAAAGCTGGCAGAAAAGGACCCGGATTTTGCCAAGCCACTGCTCATTTTTGAACGACAGAAATGGGAAACCGAGTTCGGAATGTTAACTGAAGCTATCCGCCAGACCTTTGCCGGACTGGTGGAAATAAACCGGTATGAAAGAAAACCCGCCGGACTGGAGCACCTGAGTATCGGTGTCAAATGTGGTGGATCCGATGGCTTTTCGGGAATTTCGGCCAATCCGGCCACTGGTCACACTGCCGATCTGGTAGTGGCACTGGGTGGCAAGGTGTTCATGGCTGAATACCCGGAACTTTGCGGAGTCGAACAGGAGCTGATTGACCGGTGTGTGTCAGATAAAACCGCTGACGATTTCATTCGCCTCATGCGCGAGTACGCGCGGCGCGCGGAGGCCATCGGCGCAGGATTCGATATGAATCCCTCGCCGGGTAATATCCGCGACGGACTCATTACAGACGCCATCAAATCGGCCGGAGCAGCCCGCAAGGGTGGCTCTTCACCCGTTGTTTCCGCCGTTGGATACGGCGGATATGTCCGGGAAAGCGGACTTCATCTGGTGTGTACTCCCGGTAACGACGTACTCTCGACCACCGGAATGGCAGGAGCTGGTGCCACTATCCAATTATTCACCACCGGACTGGGAACGGCTACCGGAAATCCGGTGTCGCCTATGGTGAAGCTGTCCACCAATGATGAACTGGCCCGCCGGATGCCTGATATAATTGATATCAATTGCGGCGGAATCATCACGGGAGAAAAGACCGTTGAACAAACCGGGGAGGAAATTCTTGAGTACATTATCGGACTTGCCAGCGGCAAAACCGAGACAAAAGCCACAATTCTGGGGCAGGATGATTTTATGTTCTGGAAACGCGGCGTATCATTGTAACTTCAATTGCCTTGTTTATGGATCAACTGTTCAATCTGACCGGTAAATCGGCCATCATAACCGGAGGCGGAAGCGGTATCGGCCTTGCCATTTCCCGTTTGTTCGCATCCCGGGGTGCCACCGTACATATTCTCGATCTCAATGAAACTACACTTTCCACAGCCGTACAGGAAATCAATCAGTCGGGCGGTAAAGCTGTGGCACATCCCTGCAGTGTATCCAATCAGTCGGCTGTATTCTCAGTCTTTGAAACGATCGGACGGGTAGATATTCTGGTAAACAACGCCGGAATTGCCCACGTGGGCACCGTGGAAACTACTACCGAAGAAGACCTTGACCGACTGTATAACGTGAACATAAAGGGTGTTTATAATTGCCTGAAAGCGGCTGTCCCGATTATGCGATCACAGGGGGGCGGGGTAGTGCTCAACATGGCGTCGGTGGCTGCGCTGGTCGGTTTGCCCGACCGGTTTGCCTATTCCATGACCAAGGGCGCGGTAATGGCTATGACAATTGCTGCCGCCAAAGACCATCTGAAAGATCATATCAGAGTCAACTCCATTTCTCCGGCGAGGGTACACACTCCGTTTGTTGACGGCTTTATTTCCAAAAATTATCCGGGAAAGGAGACGGAGATGTTTGAGAAACTCTCCAAAACCCAACCGATTGGACGCATGGCCCAGCCGGAAGAAATTGCCAGTCTGGCCCTCTATCTTTGCTCTGATGAAGCCTCGTTTATTACCGGATGCGATTATCCGATAGATGGCGGATTTGTTAAACTGAATAACTGATGCGACTATTCAAATTCGGCCCTGCCGGCAGGGAAAAATGCGGCGTAATGGTTGGCGGACAGCGTTTCAGCGCCGCCAGACTGTTCAGGGATTATGATGAAAAGTTTTTCGGTTCCGACGGACTGGCCCGGCTGGGAAAAGCCGTCTCAAGTGGCGATCCGAGGCTCACGCCTATCCGTAACGCCGACAAAATACGCCTCGGCAGTCCGCTGGGAAGACCCTCCAAACTCGTGTGTATTGGTCTGAACTACGCAAAGCACGCGCAGGAATCAGGTATGGCAATCCCGCCCGAACCGGTTATTTTTTTCAAGTCAACCACCGCAATTTGCGGTCCCAATGATCCTGTGGTGATTCCCAAAAATTCTGTCAAGACCGACTGGGAGGTGGAGCTGGCCTTTGTAATCGGCAAAAAGGCCGCTTATGTGGAACTTGAACAGGCCATGGATTATGTAGCCGGCTATCTGCTGCACAACGACTATTCCGAACGGGAATTTCAAATGGAGCGTAGCGGGCAATGGGTGAAGGGCAAGAGCTGCGATACATTCGCCCCGCTTGGGCCCTGGTTTGTTACTAAAGATGAAGTACCCGATCCGCACAGCCTGCACCTGTGGCTTGATCTGAACGGACAGCGTATGCAGGACTCGAATACCAGTGACATGGTATATAAAATACCTTTTCTGGTGCACTATATCAGTCAGTTCATGACCCTTTTGCCGGGTGATATTGTGTCAACAGGTACCCCGTTCGGAGTTGGCCTTGGCCTCAACCCCCAGCGTTTCCTGCGCGCAGGCGACGTGGTGGAGTTGGGTGTGGAAGGATTGGGTACCCAGCGACAGGTAGCTATCGCCTATCAACCGTAAACGCATGAGGATTGACTCGCACCAGCATTTCTGGGAATTTAATCCACAGCGTGATGTGTGGATAACCGACGATATGGCCGTCTTGCGTCGCGATTTCCTTCCGGCCGATTTGCAGCCGCTGCTAAAAACGAATAGCTTCGACGGCTGCGTGGCTGTCCAGGCAGACCAGTCAGAAGAGGAAACCCGTTTTTTGCTGGATCATGCAGCCCGTTACGAGTTTATCAGCGGTGTTGTCGGCTGGGTTGATCTGTGCGCACAAGATCTGGAGGCCCGGCTGGAAAAATGGTCGGACGAGGAAAAGCTGAAAGGGTTCAGGCATATCCTTCAGGCAGAAGAGCCCGCCTTTATGCTGGAGCCTCACTTTTTGAGGGGCTTGAACATACTGGGCAAATCAGGTTACACGTACGATATTCTGGTTTACCCGCACCATCTGAAAGCTGTGGGAAAAATGCTTGAATTAATTGATAATCAGTATTTTGTGATTGATCATATAGGGAAACCGAATATCAAATCCGGGCAGATAAAGGACTGGGAACGCGATATCAGAAAAGTAGCGCAGTTCCCGAATGTGTATTGCAAGGTGTCGGGGCTCGTCACGGAGGCTAGTCTGTCGGACTGGAAGCCGGAAGATATCCACCCCTGTCTGGAAATCATACTGAATGCCTTCGGGCCCGACAGGCTTATGTATGGCTCCGACTGGCCTGTTTGCCTGCTGGCAGCGAGTTACGAACGCCAGCTGGAGCTGGTGGAATCATTTTTCAGTCGTCTTTCGGCGGTAGAGCATAATCAAATTATGGGATTGAATGCAGTTGACTTTTACCAGTTAGTCTGAAATATGGATTTGAATCTTTCCAGCAAAGTTTTTATAGTAACAGGTGGTGCCAAAGGTATCGGTGAAGCCATTTCCATGGTCCTTGCGGAAGAGGGAGCGCATGTAGCGATTGTCGGCAGGAATATGGATGACAACCTGGCTGCTGTGGAAAAAATAGCCGCTTCCGGCGGACATGCCCATGCATTTCAGGCTGAGCTCTCACATGCGGACGCGTGCAGGCACGTGACCAGCCAGATCGTGGAACATTACGGACAGATAGACGGGCTGGTAAACAATGCAGGAGCAAAC
This sequence comes from Bacteroidota bacterium, assembly GCA_041182785.1. Classification (GTDB taxonomy): domain Bacteria; phylum Bacteroidota; class Bacteroidia; order Chitinophagales; family Saprospiraceae; genus M3007. The sequence continues at coordinate 989 of JBEGNB010000327.1, read as the reverse complement.
GACGGAGTCGGACTGGAAAACGGATCTGCCGGTGCATTTCTGGAGTCGCTTGGCCGAAATCTTGTCCACTATTACCTGATGGCCCACCATGCCCTGCCGAGTCTGAAGGAAAGTAAAGGAGCCATTGTCAATATCACTTCCAAGACTGCAGAAACGGGGCAGGGAGGTACATCCGGATATGCAGCTTCCAATGGTGGCCGCAACGCCCTCACCCGGGAGTGGGCGGTAGAACTGTTGCCTTACGGAATAAGAGTTAACGCCGTCGCCGTCGCAGAGTGTTACACGCCGCTATATGAACGATGGATAAAAACACTTCCCGACCCGGAAGTGGCATTGGAAAGAATCAACAACCTGATACCTCTCGGACGCAGAATGACTACCCCGAATGAAATCGCAAATATGGTAGCCTTCCTACTCTCTGAAAAATCGTCGCATACCACCGGACAAATAATATATGTGGATGGAGGCTATACTCATCTTGACCGGGCTATATGAGATATAGTCAGGGTATGAAAGAACTGGTCAGAACCTGTCCGCCGGACAAATCCTGACCAGAAATATGTTACAAAAGGTCCGTATTACCCTGCTGATTCTAAAAGACTATACACTTTCTACTTAAAAAGTTCACCAAAGGCCCCCTTGAAATGCTTCAGGGAAGTCTGCAGTTCTGTCCTGAATTTCTCCAGTTTTTCCTCATTGGTGACGCTGAAATCAGCATGCCAGCGTATCACCTCTTCGATTTTGGCAATCATGGCCTCGGCCAGAGGATTGGTTTCGGTGTAGTTCTGCCAGGTTTTCAAAACCAGGTTGGTACGGAATATTTCCATTTTCACGCGCAGCATACTGAACAAATCGCGTTCGCCATCCTTCAGAAGCGGGTACAATTCGTGAATGATAAACTCAATTTCGTAGATAACACCTACCACCTCGTCGCGCCACGTCGAGAAATCAGTCTCGGCACCCGGTTTTCCACTGGTCACCAGTTCGTT
>JBEGNB010000326.1:0-2743 GCA_041182785.1 Bacteroidota bacterium | reverse complement strand
AATGGCATAATCCTTTACATAGGCAAATGTATCGGGTTTCCCGGTAGCCAGATTGTGCGTAATCAGCCGGAAACCGTTGTCTTTGTCCTCTTTTTTGGCCTTTTTCCCGCCTTTTTTCTCTGCAGGTTTCTCTTTTTTGGAGGAAGTATCCCTGGGTGCCGGTACCGGCTTTTCGGTCTCTACCTGATAAAGCAACCAGCCGCTCCACTTTTCGGGTACAGTGAAATTGCGAAGACGGGCTATCTTCTGTATGGAACCATCGGACAGGCGGTAAACTGCCAGCGTGTCCTTTGGAAGATCATCTTCTTTGATTTTTCTGCGGCGCATGGCTTTCAGCGAGTCGAGAGCGGGTTTAATCCGGAAAAACAGCCACTGGCTGTCTTCGCTGAGTTTTGGCTCCGATGCTCTCTCAAAAACGACGGTGTTCCCGCTTTGGGAGTTCCAGAGATGAACAGTGGCGTCGCCTTCCGAAACAGGCGACTGCTGCCAGGCTACCCAGTTGCCGTCGCCGGACACCCTGCTCTGCTCAATTTTTTTCCAGCGGTGAACATCGGAATGATCAATGATTTTCTTGTTCTGGGACAAGGCCAAAAGTGGCAGACAGAGGAGTAACAGTGTAAGAAATCGCATGTCAGGAGCTAAACTTCAGTAACAGAGTGGCATCACCGGAATGATGATGCAGCAGCATGATGAATGGAATACCTGTACAAAGGTAAGAACTTGTTCAGGATTCTCTGCCGTTGGCAAAAACAGGCTGATTTTTTGTCAGTTTTTGCGTTTTTGAAGGCGCATAGCCGCTGCTACGTAACTGAAAAAAGGTGAAAAATGGCGAAAAATTAGCAGTTTTTGACTCGGCGAGAGAATCCTGAACAAGTTCTAAACAAGTGATTACACAAATTTAACGCACGTTCATACCAAACTGTTAAAGTCGGGCAACCTGCTTTTGCAGCCCGTTACTTTGCAGCAAAAAACACCATGAAAAAGACTCTGATGCCCCTCTTTGCCCTGTTTCTTGCTTCATCACTGCACGCCCAGATTTACGTAGAGGGTGCCCGCCTTGAACCATCCAATACCGGACAATACCTCGAAGTTGACCCGCAGTTCAGGGAAGACGGTCGCTGCGCCTTCCGGGTGGACTACGGACAAAGCAATCCGAAAGAAGACTTTATCACTGACGTGAATGGCCGCCGGTTCGATTTCAGGAGTCTGGTTGACGGACTCAATTTCTTCTATGATGAAGGGTGGGAGGTTGCCCAGATCTCTACACTCGAGAGAGGCCGCAGATTCCTGCTCAAGAGACGGTTCTGAATGTAGTCACTGCCCCTGTTGACCCAGATCATTATCAGGGGATACAGTACCCCATACCTTCGCAGCACAAAACTGATGAAGTATGAAACTGCATATCTCTTCCGAACTCACAACAGGCCAGATTCAGGATGAATTCTCTGCCGAATTTCCCAACCTGAAGCTTGTATTCTTTTCCAAGCCGCACAAGGCTTATGCCGGCAGTCCTGCCAAGTTCATGATTACCAAACGCGAAACGACGGTTGGCGAGCTCACACATGGCAAGGATATCCACAAGGAACTGTTTGTGGAGGCTGACATGCCCGTGTGGCAGCTTGAACGCCTGCTCGAACTTGAATATCATCTGCATGTACAGGTATTCCGGCGCTCCGGCAACACCTGGCTCGAGACCTCCGTTACCGACGACCTCACGCTGGAGCAGCAGGAGGCAAAGGCAAAAGATAACCAGACGCATTTCGAGTTTGTAGATCCGCTTGATTACCGCGAACAAGAATAGTCTGCCTGTATTCAGTCGTTTTTGTATCTGTTCACCAGTAAAACCAGAGTACTGTCATGAAAACAATTCTCGTTCCGACGGATTTTTCCAAGTGTGCCAATAACGCGATGACTTATGCGCTGGAGGTGGCCAAAAGACTTGAGGCCCGGGTTGTGGCTTTGTATGTTGTACTCCCCAACGAAGGTGTTGACAATAGCATGTACGATGCCTTCATGATAGACGACTACCTGCTTCAGCGCAAGAAGGCCATGAAGGTGTGGGTACGCAAATTCACTAAAAATGGTCAGGCAGGGTCGGTACAGGTGGAAACGGATTGCCGTGTTGGTTTCCCCGTGAGTACGGTGGTACATGTCGCCGATGAACTGGATGCCGATATGATTGTAATGGGTACTACCGGTGCTGCAGGACTGAAGGGGGTGCTCCTGGGCAGTACAGCCGGCGGGGTACTTGTTGGCAGCCAGAGGCCCGTACTTGTAATACCGAAAGGCGCATTATTCCGGAATTACTCGCGTTTTGTACTCGCTACCGATTTCAAAATGAAGGCAGACCAGCGTTCGGTCAATGCCCTGAAGGAACTCCTGAGTATCGAACATGCAGGTCTTGAAGTGGTACACGTCATCGAAAAACCGGGTGCAGCCAGACCGGGAAGAGATCTGGAAATGGTGCTGACCCGGAAACTGGATGACATACCGCATATCTTCCACTATATACACGACACGAGTGTGCCCCGCGCAGTCGGACTTTTCCTCGAGTCGGTGAATGCCACCGGGCTGGTAACGATAGCCCATGAGCATACACTTCTCCACAAGTTGTTCTTCAAAAGTGTTTCGAGAACGCTGGCTCACCACACCACGGTACCTATGCTGGTGTTGCACGGTTGATATCATTTTGGGCTTTTGGCTGCCGGCGTTAGTCTGCCGGCAGCCAAAAGTGTAACTATAT
>JBEGNB010000325.1:0-14270 GCA_041182785.1 Bacteroidota bacterium | reverse complement strand
CCCAAAAGCCCGGGTATGACTTGTTCACTACTTCCGGGTTTTCGATTTCAACGGGAGCGAGCATGGCCAGGGTAGCAAATGACATGGCCATGCGGTGGTCACCGTATGTGGTGAAGCGGGGTTTGTTTTCCAAATTAGCCTTGCCTTCCAGCATATAGTAGGTTATACCCTGTTTATTCATGCGTGCGGGCATTTTCAGAAAAGACACGCCAACCCTGGCCAGTTCGGTTTTCAGCGCGGCTATTCTGTCTGTTTCCTTGATATGCAGCGTTTCCAGTCCGGAAAAAAGTCCCTGCGTGCCCGTGCCTGCGCATATGACTGCCAGTGTCTGTGCCAGATCGGGGCAACCGGAAAAATCCTGCTCGAAGAAAGGCCGGGGCGGGCGTTCGTTTTTCCGGAGACGGATACCATCGTCTTCATAAGTGGTTGAAACACCGAATTGAGTCATCATGTCGGCAAGAACAGCGTCGCCTTGCCAGCTTTCCCGGAAAAGCCCTTCGAGTTTAAGGTCAACATTTTCTGCAAAAACGGCCATAGCGTACCAGTATGATGCTGCCGACCAGTCGGCTTCCGTTACGAGCGCGCGCGACTGGTATTTCCCGGGAGGAATCATAATCGCTTCGGGAGTCCGGACGGCGTTGGCGCCGAAATAACGCATCATATGGAGCGTCATTTCAACATAAGGCTCGGAAACCAGCTTGCCCTCCGGCTTAAGGATTAATCCGTCCGGCAGGTATGGTGCAATGAGCAAGAGGGCAGATATGAACTGACTGCTTATGTCCGCCTGTACGCTGATTTCGCTGATGCCGCTGCCGGAGAAAGGGCCTATCTGTAGTGGAGGGAATCCTTCTTTTTCCAGACAAACAATCTGAGCCCCCAGTGTATTAAGGGCCTTGACAAGGGGCCCGACAGGCCGCTCCTTCATTCTTTTGGAGCCGGTGAGTGTCTTGATACCTGGTTGCAGAGCCAGAAAGGCCGTCAAAAACCGGAAGGTAGTGCCTGCATCGCCTGCATCGTAGTGGTTGTCGGCAGGGGGCTCCGAGAGCAAGCGCTGAAGGGTTGTGGTATCTTTTGAGGAGGAAAGCCGGGTCAGCCTGGCGGTCGCAGGCACAACAGAAGTGAGTGCGCGTGCTATCAGAGCCCGGTTGCTGATGCTTTTGGAGCCATCGAGCCGGACAGTTCCCTGCAGATTCCGATTTCGGGATGACAGCGTTTTCAAGAGCGTGACTCGTTGTGATCAATAACCTCCATGACTGTTCGGAAGGCGACGAACCGGCCCTCGTAGCGTTCCCTGTGCTGCTTCTGCAGTTCCGTGGCGAACTCTTCGTTGTATCGAACAAGATGGGCCATATCCTTTGCCAGATACTGGATGGTATAAATTTCAGAGTCGTCGTGCTCGTGGCTTAACAGGCGGCTCATCCTGTAGGAGAGAAACATCCGCGTACTCATCACATCGGGTATGTGCTGATCTTTCATCCATCTGACCCAGTCGTCGTGGATGGCCATGTCAATCGTTAAAGTTACATTATACAGAATCATACGTCCTTCAAATTTGGTCAAAAGTACGAAAATATACAGTTGTCATGCTGCGGGCAAATGCAGTCTGCGTGAAGTGATGGGATACTTCAATAATAGTGTTACAGAAAATCAGAATGTGCCCGTTGAGTCGTATTGAAATGGGGTGCAGGTAGCTTGTGATACATGAACGACAGCAGTGATAGACGGATAAATCCGTTTCCCACTGCTGTTTTCATTAAAAACATGGGTAGTCAGGAACTTGAACAGAAATTTATTCGTTATCATTGTGTTGTCAAATTAATAGTACCATGGAGTGTCACATTTACCTCTTCTCTATTTCTCACCAAAAATTAACTACATGACTTTCAAAAATTCGTGCCTGCTGATTGCATTGGCACTTTCCACAGCGCTGACTACCAACGCACAGGGTATAAACTTCGAACACGGTACCTGGGATGAAATTCTGGCCAAAGCCGGGAAAGAAGGCAAACTGGTCTTCATGGATGCCTATACCACCTGGTGTGGTCCGTGCAAAATGATGAGCAAAAGTACCTTCACCGATGCGCGCGTGGCAGAGTTCTACAACAAGAACTTTGTTTGTGCCAAAATTGATATGGAAAAAGGTGAAGGCCCGGCGCTGTCGGAACGCTACGGTGTGCAGGCTTATCCTACACTCCTGTTCGTGAATGCGAGTGGCGGTCTGGTACACAAGGGAGTAGGTTACATGGAGCCCAATGGTTTCATAGCACTTGGCGAAAAGGCGCTTGATCCGGCTTCACAACTCGAAAATCTGGTTCGCCAGTATGAATCAGGCCGCTCGGATCTCCCCTTTGTGGTGAAACTGATCGGAGCCCTTGAAAGTGCCAACGACCAGCGCGCCTCCGAAATCGGCTCAAAGTTCGTGTCTTCACTGACTTCTTTTGAAAACCCGGAGGTGTATCCGCTGCTGCGTCAGTATGTCTCTGACCCCACCTCCCCGGCATTTGCCTATCTGGTGAAAAATAAATCCGTCATTTTTGAAGGGGAGCCTGAGGAAACCGTCAATAGCAGTGTTCTGGATATTTTCATGCGTTACTTCGCAGAGCGCAACCTCGACATGCCGGCTATGGAGGCTGTCATGCTGAAGTACTATCCGGATGCAAAGGGGGAAACCCTGATGAAGTTCAAGGCTTTCTGGTATGCACAGCAGGAAGATCAGGAGGGTTTTCTGGAGGCTACTTCTCAATGGCTGAATACCTATCCGTCAGACAGTCCCGATTTTCTGAATCAGATTGCCTGGATGTTCCACCAGCTGGAACCGGGAGAGAAATACCTGAAAAACGCATTGAACTGGGCGCTTCAGTCGGTAAAACTTGAGCCGGGTTACAACAATCTTGACACAACGGCATGGCTTTATTCTGATCTGGGCGACAAGAAAAATGCGAAAAAATATGCCAACAAGGCCATCGAAGCAGCCAAGAAGGCTGGCGAAGATTACACGGGTACACAGGAACTCCTCGACAGTCTGAAGTAAGAGTTTTTCCATGATTCCTTGCCAACGCCAAAAAATCATGGATATGTTTCAGGTGTGTATTCTGCCGAAATAAAAAACGGGCTGCATCCTTCGTGAGAGTGATGCAGCCCGTTTGTTTATCGGGCTCCGTTGGAGGGAAAACTTAGTAACGGCGTTTCTTCTTGCCCTTCTTGTCCCACTTGTCGAAACCGGCATCTTCCGATCTGCCCTTTTTGTCTTTTTGTGGTGCTGCATCATCAACTCGTACGCGGCGTCCGTTGATGGTGAACTCACGGAGACCCTGTCTTACCACATTGGCATAGGCATTATCAACATCGAAGTGCATGTACGCCTTGTTCAGGTCAATCTGACCGATACTTCCGCCGGGTACATTGAAGCTGCGTGAGAGAAACTTGATAAAGTCTTTCTTGTTGATACCGTCCATTTCTCCTACATTCAGGAACAGACGCGTCATCTGTCCGGAAGTTGCTGTCTCCTCCCCTCTCCGGCGTTCGCCTTTTGGACGAATGTTGATATCCGGGGCATTTTTGTAATAAGAGAGGAATCGGTTGAATTCCACGCTGGCGAACCTTTTGATCAGTTCCTCCTTGGTAAGATCCTTGAGTTCCTCCGTGATCCAGGGCATGAACGGCTCTATTTCAGCGTATTGTACCTCCTGGCTGTGGATGCCGCGAATAATCTGGTATAGCTGCTGTTCGCAAACTTCCATACCCGTCGGGAGCGGATTTTTGGTGAATTTCGCCTTGTTTTTGCGCTCGATCTGTGGGATTCTGTCTTCAAATTTGGGCGTAATGATAGAAATACTCACCCCTGTTTTTCCAGCTCTTCCGGTACGACCTGCGCGGTGTGTATAAATTTCTATTTCATCGGGGAGTCCGTAGTTGATGACGTGCGTGATTTCCTGTACGTCGAGTCCACGGGCAGCTACATCGGTGGCGATGAGCAACTGCAGATTTTTTTCGCGGAAACGCTGCATCACCCGGTCGCGGTCGCCCTGAGCGAGGTCGCCGTGCAGGGCATCGGAGTTGTATCCGTCGCGAATCATTTGTTCCGCGATTTCTTTGGCTTCGATTTTGGTGCGGCAGAAAATAAGTCCGTAAATACCCGGGTTGGCGTCCACCACCCTTTTGAGGGCTGCGTAGCGGTCGTCGGCGCGGCACACATAGTAGCGGTGTTCGATATTTTCGTTGGTCTGGTTGCGGCCACCTACAGTGATTTCCTTCGCATTATCCATGTAAGTAGCGGCGATACGGCGCACTTCTTCGGGCATGGTAGCGGAGAAAAGCCAGATTGACTCCCTGTTTTCACAAGCGGCGAGGATTTCGTCAATAGCCTCTTTGAAGCCCATATTGAGCATTTCGTCGGCTTCATCAAGAACGATACGCTCAACCAGGTCGAGCTTGATGGCGCGGCGGCTCATCAGGTCCATGAGTCGGCCCGGAGTTGCTACTACAATCTGGGCGCCGGCTTTCAGCTGCCGGATCTGGCCTTCGATGCCTGCACCGCCGTAAACGGCCACCACCTTGTACTGGTGGGCGAATCTGGAGTAATTTTCCAGGTCGTTGGCTACCTGGACGCACAATTCACGGGTTGGGCACATGATGAGCGCCTGCACGCTGCGCGCTGACGGGTCAATGCGCTGAAGCAGGGGCAGACCGAAAGCGGCTGTTTTGCCGGTGCCCGTCTGGGCGAGAGCGATGAGATCAGTATCTCCGTCGAGTGCTACCGGAATAACTGCCTCCTGAATGGGTGTTGGATTTTCGAAACCGAGCGCGACGATGCCTTGCAGCAGGTCGTCGGCGAGGCCGAGCTGTTGGAAAGAATTCATAAAAGTGTTGACTTTACATGGCCCCGGGACGGATTGACGGCATGACGAACGACTGCTGAATCTGATCCCGGAAACTACCCCCCAAATCCTTTTGATTGCTGAGTCGCAAATAACTAAGTCAACACTGCCCACTGCCAGTTACCGGTTACCTTTTACAGGCCCGGCCTGATGGAAAAATGAAATTTTTAGAAAACTCCTGCAAAGGTAGAATTTTCTTTGGAATACGCAACAAAAAATATCCTGAATTGGGCTTTTGTTCCAAAAAAGGTGCTTTGTCTGTTAAATAATTCTGAAAAGCGCCTTTTGGCACACCGTACTACCTGAAGTTTACGAGCGACTGGAATAGTCCGAGGCCGTCGGTATTGGCGAGTACGGGTTCGGCGGCGCGTTCCGGGTGCGGCATCATACCGAATACATTGCGGGTGGCATTGCAGATGCCGGCTATGTTGCGCGAAGCACCGTTGGGGTTTGAGCCCGGGCTTTCGTTTCCGTTTTCATCGCAGTACCGGAACAAGATCTGGTCATTTTTTTCCAGTTCGTTGAGTGTGCTTTCGTCTGCGTAGTAGCGACCCTCGGCGTGTGCGATGGGTATTTTCAGTGCGCGGTTCAGATCGAGGCCTGTAGTGACGGGTGAGTTGTTGGTGACCGGCTTGATCCAGGTATTGCTACAGATGAATTTGAGATTTTCATTTCTCAGCAAGGCGCCGGGCAGCAGGCCACTTTCGCAGAGGATCTGGAAGCCGTTGCACACACCGAACACGAAACCGCCTTCATTCGCGAAGGCTTTGACTGCTGTCATTACCGGAGAGAACCGGGCGATAGCTCCGGAGCGTACATAGTCTCCGTAAGAGAAACCGCCGGGCAGCACGATACAGTCTTCCTTCGGATTGAAGCCTGCGGGAAGCGATGTTTCCTTGTGCCAGATTTTGACCACATCCCTGTTCATGACTTCACCGAGAACATGAACCATGTCGTCATCACAATTGGATCCCGGGAAAACTATTACGCCGAATTTCATAACTTGAAGATAAATGCCTGATCAATGAGGGCGCAAAGGTAGGTAAAAAGTGTTCACACTTTTGCTGAGGACGCTTCTTTGGGTGGTTTTTCCCCTTCGAATACCATCATACTCAGCGGGGCGAGCTGAATAGTGACTGAATCTTCCCTGCCATGCGTTTTTTCCTTTGTGGAAGTGAGTATGCCATTGGTTACTCCACTGCCACCGAACTGTTTGTCGTCGCTGTTCAGAATTTCTGTCCACTTGCCGGGGTAAGGTACTCCTATGGTGTAGGTATCTATGGTATTGACATTGAAATGGCATACGACGAGCAGCGTCGGGTCGTCGGGGCCGCCTTTTCGGAGATAAACGATGACGGAGTTGCCGATATCATCGCCGGAAATCCACTCGAAGCCTTCCGGAGAGAAGGCGTGCTGCCAGCATGCAGGGCGGGAGGCATACACCCTGTTGAGGGCTTTCACCCAGTTTTGAACACCCTTGTGGTAGTCGTACTGAAGCAGCTGCCAGGGCACGCCGAGATCATGGCTCCACTCGGTTGTCTGTCCTATTTCGCCGCCCATGAACAGCAGCTGATGTCCGGGGTGCATCCACTGGTGGCCGAGCAGGGCGCGCAGATTGGCGAATTTCTGCCATTCGTCGCCGGGCATTTTATGTACGAGCGATCCTTTCATGTGTACCACTTCGTCGTGACTCAGTGGCAGCATGAATTTTTCGGAGAACATATACACCATGGAGAAAGTAATCTCATTCTGGTGAAAGCGCCGGAAAATCATGGGTCTTTTGAAATACTGGAGGGCATCATGCATCCACCCCATCATCCATTTTTGTCCAAATCCGAGTCCGCCATCGAAGGTGGGTCTGGTTACTCCCGGAAAGGCTGTACTTTCCTCTGCAATGGTTTCCACACCCGGGTAATTGCTGTAAACGGCTTCGTTGAAATCCTTCAGGAAGCTGACAGCCTCCAGATTTTCGCGGCCGCCATATATATTGGGTATCCACTCCCCTTCTTTTCTGGAATAGTCGTGGTACAGCATGGAGGCTACGGCATCTACCCGTAGTCCGTCGGCGTGGTATTTATCGAGCCAGAACAGTGCATTGGATATGAGAAAACTGCGCACCTCGTTGCGGCCGTAATCGAACACATAACTGTTCCAGTCGGGGTGATAGCCGCGCTTCATATCGGCATACTCGTACAGGTGTGTGCCGTCGAAATAGTAGAGTCCGTGTATATCGCCCGGAAAGTGAGAGGGAACCCAGTCGAGGATAACCCCTATTCCGGCCTCGTGGAAGCGGTCAATGAGATGCATCAGATCTTCGGGCGACCCGGCCCTGCTGGTGGGTGCGAAGTATCCGGTTACCTGATATCCCCATGACGGGAAGTAGGGGTGTTCCATAACGGGCATCAGCTCGACGTGCGTGAAGCCCATTTCCTTTACATAGGGTACCAGATCATCGGCCAGTTCACGAAAGCTGAGCGAGCGGTTTCCGTCGTGGCCGATTTTCTTCCAGGAGCCCGGGTGAATTTCGTAAACGGAATATGGCTTCGGCGAGTCCTTCTGCGCGGTACGGCCGGATATCCAGTTATTGTCTTTCCATTCGTAGTCGAACTCCCAGACAACAGACGCCGTTTTGGGCGGAATTTCCCAAAATAGTGCATACGGATCACCTTTATCGAGCGCAATACCATCGTGCGTTTCGATACGGTATTTATATACAGCCCCCTTGCCCAGTCCGGGAACGAACCCCTCCCATATTCCGCTGCTGTCCCACCGGGGAAGCAGTACGTGGCTGTCGGGATTCCAGTTGTTGAAATCACCTGTCAGAGAAACACGTTTTGCGTTGGGAGCCCAGACGGAGAAACACACACCTTTTTCACCCTCGTGAGAAACGATATGGCTGCCCATTTTTTCATAAAGGCGAAAATGTTTGCCGCTTTGAAAGAGGGCTATGTCGAAATCGGTGAGAAGAGAAAAGGGCTTAACCATAACCGTAAACGCTTGAATACGAGGCGTAAGGTAAGGCAAAGAAATCAAGTGCGTGAGATTATTGAAATACTGATATATCTTTACAGCCGATAATTACACTTGAAGCCATGACGGAGCAATTGCTGCAGGAAACGGAACAACACATCAGAGACTTCTTCGCCGGGAATCTTTCGGAGAAATATGTCTTTCACAATCCAGAGCATACCGCTCAGACAGTGGCTGCCGCCCGAATACTGGGGGAAGGATTCAAGCTCAACGACCGCGATATGACGGTACTGCTGCTTGCTACCTGGTTCCACGATTCCGGATATACCGACGGGCCCGACGAGCATGAAGAGCGCAGTTGCGGCCATGCCGAGCGTTTCCTGACGGGAAAAGTGGGCGCAGACGAACTTGACGACATTAAAGCCTGTATCAGGGCAACCCGGGTGCCGCAGAAACCCTTCTCCGTGCTTGAGCAGATAATTTGTGATGCAGATCTGAGTCACCTCGGCATGCAGACATACTGGGACAGGAACAGCAGGCTCCGGCAGGAATTTGCCCTCACCAGAGATATCGTCATGAGTGATAACGAGTGGGTTGACTTTGAATTGAACTTCATGCTTACGCACGAGTATCACACAGTAGTGGCACAGGAATTATTCAATAAACGGAAAGCAAAACACGTACAGTTGCTACTCAAACAAAAACGCCGGCTTAATCCGGATTCAGCTCCTTCAGTGGACGAAATATCTTTGCTCGATGAAAAAGAGCGGGGCGGTGATATGAAAAAAGCCATTCGCGAAACGGAAACTGAAATCAAGATGGCCAGAACCGGGCGAGGCGTCGAAACCATGTACCGGACCACCTATCGTACGCATACCAACCTGAGTGCCATGGCCGACAGCAAGGCCAATATCATGCTTTCGGTAAATGCGGTGGTTATCTCCATTCTCGTTTCCAACCTGTTTCCCCGTTTGCAGGAGAGTAACAAGGTTGATATCAATCTGCTTATTCCGGTCATCCTGCTCACCTGTACTTGTCTGGGATCCATGGTTTTTGCCACCCTTGCCACGCGACCAAAAATTACAGAAGGTAAAGTGACGCGGGAGGCCATCAAACAGCGAAAGGCAAACCTGCTGTTTTTTGGAAACTTTCACAGCATGCCGCTCGACGATTTCCAGTGGGGAGTGAACGAGATGCTCTCCGATCCGGAATTTCTCTACAGCTCCATGAGCAGAGATCTGTACTTCCTCGGAATTGTACTGGCGAAGAAATATCAGTACCTCAGCATCTGTTACAATATCTTCATGTACGGACTGATTGCGTCGGTGCTTGCATTTGGTGTTTTGTTGGCAATATGAGGCTGGAATGTCAGTCTTTCACAAAAACTATCCGTTTTGCCAGTCTTTTTCACCGGCAGACAACATAAAAACAGCTTCTATGAAAAAACTCGGTTTTTTCTTCGTGTCGGCTCTGATTGCCGTCTCCTGTAACAAGAGTGAAAAACAGGCGGGTGGTCCGCCACAGGGAGGTGCTCTGGCCGTTGGTGCGGTTGAGGGTTTCGTTGCCCGTGCCACCGAACTGGCTGAAAATGTAACGGCAGCTGGTGCACTGATTCCTGCCGAAGAGACCGAACTGCATCCGGAGGCGTCGGGCCGGGCTATCAGTATCAATCTTCCCGAGGGCCGTTCGGTAAAAAAGGGAGATTTGCTGCTCAAGATATTTGATGAAGACCTGAAGGCACAGCAAAAGAAGCTGGAAACCCAGTTGCGTCAGGCCGAGATTACCGAGCAGCGCCTGGGCGAATTGCTGAAGGTCAAAGGGGTGAGTCAGCAGGAGTACGATCTGGCGGTTTTGAATGTACAGACGCTGAAGAGCGACCTGGAGCTGGTACGCATTAACATGTCCAAAACGGAACTTCGCGCGCCCTACGATGGTATAATTGGTCTTCGCAGACTGAGTCCGGGTGCCTATGTCACCCCGGCGACGGTGGTAACCACCATTCGTGCCAGCAGCGGACTGAAACTGGATTTCAGTATTCCGGAGAAATATAACCAGCTCATCAGGGTGGGTCAGGGTGTGAATTTCAGGGTGGAAGGTGATGCATCCGAACACACTGCTACAGTGACTGCCACAGAACAGATGATTTCGGAAGAGGCCCGCAACCTGCTCGTACGCGCGTCAGTGCGCGATAGCCGCGGATTGTTGCCGGGGGCGTTTGCCGAGGTAAATCTGATCCTGAAAAACAAACCACAGGCGCTGATGATTCCCAATCAGGCTGTTATTCCGCAAGCGCGGGATAAAAAGGTAATCTTGTGTAAAGAGGGGAAGGCCCGGTTTGTGACCGTAAAAACCGGAATCCGCCAGTCGGGACTGGTGGAGATACTGGAAGGAATCCAGGCGGGGGATACGGTTTGTACCACGGGGGTACTGTTCCTCCGCCCGGATTCGCCGATCAAGTTTTCCAAAGTGGACTAATCCTGAACAAGCTCTGAGAATCAGGCCTGCGCAGTCGGAGTTCCGAAGTTCATCGGAGGCAGCGACTGTTCGGGTTCGTCAATTTTTCCGAACTGTGATTCGTATTTCAGAACATTTTCGCGGAGCGCTGCCAGCAGGCGCTTGGCGTGTTCGGGCGTGATGACAATACGCGACTTCACTTTAGCTTTGGGCATATTGGGCATCATACGGATGAAGTCAATGACAAATTCCGCATTGGAATGAGAGATAATTGCGAGGTTTGAGTAAACACCTTCTGCTACCTCATCGGAAATTTCGATGTTGATTGCCGGTTGGCCGGGATTTTTTCCGTCAGACATTGGATTTAAAATTAGTTGTCAAGAATCAAAAGTCAGGGCGCTAAGGTACATGAATTTCCCTGGAGGAATTTCCTGTTTGTGGTCCGAGACTGTTGAACGGACGCATTTCCTCTCCGAGCCAGTTGCTCCATTCGTCTATCTGAATAATTTTTCTTGCCTGGCGGGTAGTCTTGCGACGCAGGTAACTCATTAAAATGCGGGGAGGCCTGCTCCAGAAGGGACGCTTTTTGTCGGTACTGCGGATTGTCATGGCGGATACAATTTAGAGGTGAATGGGATGTATGTCAAGTAATTGATTACAAATAACTTAACGGGATTACGCTGCAAATAGTTCGCCAGTTTGACCCGGTTTTGGTTAAACTTTGTCAAATTGTTGAAAAAAGGGATTATTTTTGAAAAGGCGGGATATAAGCTACCTTTGCGCCCGCCATCATCAACAAGTAATTGTCAAACACCCCGGCTACCGGTTATCATTATGAGCGAAATACTTTCCATCGTCATTCCAGCCTACAATGAGGAGCGTACCATTCACCTGATTCTCGACAAGGTGAAGCAGGTAGAACTGATTGGAGGTCTTCAGAAAGAGATTATCATCACAAACGATTGCTCCAAAGACGATACGGAAGGCGCCATCCGGCGGTATATGGATGCGAATCCCGCACTGAATATCCGTTACCTGAAACATGAGGTTAACCAGGGCAAAGGAGCTGCCCTGCATACCGGTATCCAACACGCTTCCGGTAAATATACGGTCATTCAGGACGCGGACCTGGAGTACGATCCCGCCGAATACAATATCCTGATCAAGCCTATTCTTGATGGCTATGCCGATGTGGTTTTCGGCTCCCGTTTTATGGGCGGGAAGCCACACCGTATTCTGTTCTTCTGGCACAGCATCGGTAATAAAATGCTCACCTTCGTATCCAATATGTTCACCAACCTGAACCTGACGGATATGGAAACCTGCTACAAGATGTTCCGCTCCGATATGCTCAAATCGCTGACATTGCAGGAGAAAAGGTTCGGCTTTGAGCCGGAAGTGACAGCGAAAATCAGCCGAATACCCAATGTGCGCATTTATGAGGTGGGTATATCCTACTATGGCCGTACGTACGCCGAAGGCAAAAAAATTGGTATGAAGGACGCCTTCAGGGCTATTTACTGCATACTGAAGTACAATACCTGGGCCCGTTAATGCTGCAGCCTGCCCTTACAGACCTCATAAGCCGGGAGATTGAAAACATGGGTGGTTCTGCCCGCGAACAGACACTGTCGCTGGCAGTGCTCATGGAGCGTGCGTTTATCGAGGCCACCCGGCAGGAGCAGATTGCGTTCAGCACGCTTTTTGCCCGCATTTCCTACGTGGGGCAGCGTTTCGGATTCCCCGCACACACCATTGAAAAAATACACCAGTTCAGGCTGGCTGCCCGGAAGGCCCGAAACGGCGGATTTGTTTCTGCCGAAACGGTACAAATGGGTAAAGAGGCCATTTCTCTGGCTCTTGACGCCCTCTCGTCGGCGGAAGAAATCAATCAGGTGTCAGAACCTCTTCCACCTGCCGGTCCTGCCCTTCAGTACGAGCCGGGCTTCAATCTTCGGGTGCTGGCACTCAGGGATATCCCGGAGCAGCACATCATGGTGGTAGCCGAGGAGGAAAACCCCGGACGTGAAATGGTACTTCGCTACAATGTACCTTCCAGGAACGAGAATTTCATGCCCACCATACGCACCATCCGTCAGGTATTCGGTTTTCCGGTCACCCTTCAGTTGCTCGACGTCGAGGAAGACGAATCGGGAGCACTGGTGCCGGCAGGAATCGTGGTGGAACCCGACTATCTGATGGATGTGTCGGCCATTTCCGATTGCTTCGCGGACAGTGGTCCTGACCCCTTTGCCTTTCTGGTGAAAAAATTCATACCGCGGGAAACTACGGATCCGATTCTCCTCGGGAATATCGCCAACCTCTTTCTCGACCGCCTGCTGAATGAACCGGATGCCGAGTGGCAGAAATTGTTCGCCGAGTCATTCAGACAGTATCCCTTTGTGTATGCGCCCATGCCGGATTCGCAGGTAAAGGAAATTGCCAACAAGTCGCAGAAACATTTTGTGAACCTCAGAGCCATGGCAACGGGAGGTTTCGCCCGCCAGGATATTGATCCCGCAGCCTGTTTTCTGGAGCCTTCTTTTTTCAGCAACCTGTACGGGATTCAGGGTCGTCTCGACCTTTTTTACCGGAACGGCAATCAGTCGGCTATTGTCGAGCTGAAAAGTGGCAAGCCGTTCAAGCCCAACAGTTACGGTATTGCAAGGAGCCATTTTACCCAGACGCTGCTGTACGATTTGCTGGTGAGGTCTGTGTTCGGAAAGAGAACCGATCCGGTGAAGTATATCCTGTACTCCGGGGAGGACACGAATCTGCTCCGATTTGCACCCACCATCGGCCCTGAACAGATGGAAGCAGTACAGGTACGCAATCACCTGGTGGCCATTGAGCGCATGCTGACAAAAATTGTACCCGGAGACATGACTGTCCCTGTATTCGGCAAGTTGAAAAGCGCGGGCAAGGCCGGATTCACTGACCGCGACTACGGCCGTTTTGACCGGGCATACGGTCAGTTGAACAATACAGAAAAAAAGTACTTCAACGCTTTTTGCGGCTTCATCGCGCGGGAGCAGTGGCTCGCGCGCGTAGGCGAGGAAAGCAGCGACACCCTGAACGGAAATGCCAGTCTGTGGAGAAACTCCATGGACGAGAAAATGCAGCAGTTCAGCATGCTGAGCCATCTGGAGATTCTGGAAAACCGGGCTGATCAGGAAGAACCCTCCATTATTTTCAAAAAAACACCCCGAACCAGCGACCTTTCGAACTTCAGAACGGGTGACATAGCTGTTTTGTACCCGGCAGTTAGCGAGAAGGACACGGTGTTGCAACATCAGGTTATTCGCTGCACCATAGTGAGACTTGAAAAGGACCATATAGAAGTACAGCTGCGCTACCGGCAGAAAAACCTGAAGACATTCGATACCCGGGGCTTCTGGTGTCTGGAACCGGATATGATGGATTTTGGTTTTGTAGCGATGTACAGGAATCTGCTGGAGTGGGCAGAGGCACCGCCGCAGGTCAGATCGCGCGTGATGGGTATCACCGCAAAAATGCCAACTGATAACTGGAGAACACCCGTCGGCATTGTACAGAAAATAGTGGAAGCTCCGGGCTTTTTCCTGTTGTGGGGACCTCCCGGCACTGGCAAAACCAGCGTTGTGTTGCGCGACCTTTCCGAGTGGATCCTGAATCACACGGAGGAGAACCTGTTGTTACTGGCATATACCAACCGGGCGGTGGATGAAATCTGCGAGGCGCTGGAAAGTATTGGTCCGGACGTGCGCCATCACTATTTGCGTATAGGGAGCCGCCACGCAGCATCCGCGCGTTTTGGAGATCAGTTGCTGAGTGTCAAAACAGCGAATTGCAAGAGCCGGGCGGAGTTGCTGAAGGTACTGGAAAGCCACCGGATATTTGTGAGTACCGTGGCCTCGTTCGGACAGCAGGAGGCATTACTGAAACTGAAAAAATTTCACCGGCTGGTGATAGACGAGGCATCCCAGATAC
>JBEGNB010000324.1:0-5531 GCA_041182785.1 Bacteroidota bacterium | reverse complement strand
GGTCTCCTTTTGTTTCTTTTTGGCTTCAGCCACGGCAGCGGCAGCCTCGGCCTGAATCTGTTTGATTTTATCTTCGGCAGTTTGCTTGGATGTGTTTATCTCCGTGGCGTACTGTTTTTGCACCTCACTTGCCTTGGAATTGGCCTCTTGTACCCTTGTGCGGGCCTCCTCCTGCGCCTTGGCCACTTCCTGTGCGCTGCGCTCGCGTGCGAGGCGGACCGCCTCGGCACTTTCCTGGCGGATTTTTTCTTCGCGTGCCTTTGCTGCTTCGACGGCAGCGGCCAGTTCTGCCTGAATTTTGGCAATTTCAGCTTCAGCCTTCTTGCGCGACTCGGCTACCCCAAGCGCTATGGAGTCGCGTTGTACCTTGGCGTTTTTCTGAGATTCGGCGATAGCCTTGTTGGCCTCCTCCTGAATTTGCTGAACATTCTGGGCTGCTTTCAGTTTGCTTTCCTGCACCTGGCGTACTATTTCCGTCTTTTCAGCTTCGGCTTTTTTCTGCTGGTCGGCTAATTCAGCGCGGATGCGTGCCACTTCTTCAGAAGCTTTTTTCCGTGCTTCTGCCACCTCGGTAGCGGCTGCTTCCCGTTGTTTGGAGATGTTTTCCTTGAGTTCTGCCAGCTCAGTTGCGTTATTCTGCTGAATGAGATTCTTCTCTTCGGCTGCCTTGCGGCGAATTTCTGCCAAATCGGTGGCAATATTCTGTTTTTCCAGTACCGAATTTTCGCGGGTTTTAGCCACCTCATTAGCGGCATCTTCGCGTGCTTTCAGGATGAGTTCGGCGGCCGATTTCTTGGCCTCCACTACGTCGGTAGTTGTTTTTTCGGACTCTTGCGAGGCGAGTTTGCGGGCATCTGCGATCATTCGTGCATTTTCCTCCCTGATTCTTTTCAGTTCGTCTGCGGAGTTGGTTCGGGCAGATGCTACTTCATCGGAGTACTGAAGTTTGGCTTGTTCGAGGCGATTTTTGGCATCGGCTACTTCTTTTGCGGCGGCCTCACGCGCTTTTTTCACCTCTTCGGCTGAGGCAACGCGGGCCTTTTGAATTTCCTCGCCAGCCTGTTTACGCGCCTCTTCTACATTTGAGTTAATTTTGATGACCATTGAATCGGCCTTTGCCTTGCTTTGAGCCACGAAATTCTGTGCCTCAGCCTTGGCCTTCTCTATTTCAGCCATCGAATTTTTGCGCGCTTCCAGCACTTCATTGTTGAATTCAAGCTTTTTGGCATTGGCAGCTTCGCGTGCAGCCAGTACCTCCTGCTGAATCTGTGCCTTTGTTGCCTCTGCGCGGTCTTTTTCAGCCTTTATTTCAGCTCTCAGGCGCTCTTTTGTTTTTTCCAGCTCACTTTTCAGTGCGGCCACTTCGCTATCGGTAGCCGGGCCCGAAGGAAATGTTCCGGGTTTGGCCGGAGCTCCGGGTTTTCCGGTGGATGTGCCGGTTGATGAAGTGGATTCCGTTCTGGTTGGTACAGCGGATGATGCGCTTTCGGAAACATCCTTCTCGAGAATACCCATGAAGCAGTTCACCAGATTTTTGAGTTCCAGTTGTCTGTCTGTATTTACCGTAAATTTATATTTCTGCCGGTCAACGAAATTGATGAAGTTGATACCAACGATATTTGACTCACCGATCCATTTAAGTGACTCGGTGTCGAGACCGAGTTTGTTTTTATGTGTTGGTACAGATGAGCCCGGTACACGCTCGTCATTGCCCACAAACTTGAACGCTCGTTCCTGTCCGCCGGCATCAACAAAAACGACCTGATCATCGCGGTTGAATTCAATGCCTCCCTGAGAGGTGAGCCGCGCATAAATACCGGTTTCATCGGTAAAAAGTTCAAGAAAGTAGATATAGCCACTTCGTATGACAATGGAAAGCTGGTTGGTGGAGGCGAACTGTACTCCACTGACTTTCTTGTTTTCCTTTATGACTTTACCGCAGTCCTGTGCGGATACACTGGAAAATACGAGGGAACAGAAAAGGGTAGTGAGAGTAATCAGGCGAATGATGGGACGCATGTGACAGAGATTGAAAGGTGTTTTTACAGTTTAATCTGGTTTCAGGCGCAATATAAAGGGTTTTCTGATATTGACCTTAATACGATGTCCATTTCCGGCGGGTTGCCCGAATTTTAGCAAAAATTTACGTGAAATTGTTGCTGAATATTCCGATTTTGCGGCCTGCTTATGGGTATGATTAAAATTTTTTTGAAATCAGGCAAAGATGTACCGGTACGCCGGTTTCATCCCTGGATCTTCAGTGGTGCAGTGGCACGCGTGGAGGGCCGTCCGGAAGACGGCGATATGGTGGAGGTTTTTGACCGGTCAGGTGAACTGCTTGGTGTGGGGCATTTTCACCACGGGAGTATTGCGGTACGCCTGTTGAACTTCGGACCCGCCAATATTGGTATCTCCGGGTTCTGGGAAGACAAGCTGCGCAATGCACTGGCTGTTCGTGCGTTATTTACTGATATTACGGCTGCTGACGGTGCCTATCGTCTGGTACACGGTGAGGGCGATGGTTTGTCGGGCCTCATCGTTGATATTTATGGAGATACGGCCGTGGTGCAGTGCCACAGTATAGGCATGCACCGGCAGGTTGATCTGATTGCGGGAGCACTCGAGACAGTTTATGAGGGCAGATTGCATGCAGTGTATGACAAAAGCTATGAGTCGCTGCCGGTCAGATATGCCGAAACACAATCGAACGGATACCGGCGAATCGCTGATGGATACGATACTGCTGCGCATCATGTGGTGAGTGAAAATGGAGTACGGTTCCGTGTTGACTGGCAAACAGGTCAAAAGACAGGTTTTTTCCTTGATCAGCGCGATAACCGGCAGTTACTAAGCCGTTTTGCTCCCGGCAAGAGCGTTTTGAACGCCTTCTGTTATACCGGAGGATTCTCCTGCTATGCCCTCAAAGCGGGGGCAAGGCTGGTTCATTCGGTGGATATTTCGCAGCGTGCCATGGAACTTTGCGCCGAAAATGTGGCACTGAACGAACCTTTTCAGGGTACACACGAAGGCTACACCGAAGATGTCCTCCGATTTCTGAAGCAACATGTCAGAAGCTATGAAGTTGCTGTTATTGATCCTCCGGCCTACGCCAAGAGTCTCGACAAGCGCCACAATGCTGTACAGGGGTACAAACGGCTGAATGTGGAGGCCATCAGGAGTGTGGCGCCGGGAGGCGTACTGTTCACTTTTTCCTGTTCGCAGGTAGTTGACCGCGAGCTGTTTTATCATACTATTGCAGCGGCAGCCATGGAAGTGGGCCGGCCGGTGCGCGTGCTGCACCATCTGTCGCAGGGGGCCGATCACCCGGTAAGTCTCTTTCATCCGGAAGGCTCTTATTTGAAAGGACTTGTTTTGAAACTGGATTAACATATGTCTTATGTCAACGTACCAACCCGATGACCCCTACCAGGGCTCCGAATCAGGCAGAAGCCAGATCGGTCAGCAAATTGTTTTGCTGTTGCTGATTTGTGTTGCCCTTGTGCTGTTGTACAATATCTTTTTCAGCGATGGCAAATCATCGCTGACCAGTTTCTTTCAGCCATCGAAAGAGGTAAAGCTGACGTATGTGCCATCCGATTTTAATCCGAATCTGGATGAAGAGGCCACCCTGCGCGTGCTCGCGCAGCCCGACGTGTACGCGAAGGAATTCGACGATATTGTTTACCATTTCAATGTCAATCTGTTATACCATGTGGCCAGCCGAATGTCGCTGCCCGACAGTCTGAAACGCCGGCTGGAACCAGAGTACGTGAAGCATCACCAGTACCTCAAGACACTTTATTACAACGATTTTGTCACTTTGAAAGATACCAGCGCCACCCTGTATGAAACCTGGTACAACGACAATGCCAATCAGGCTGTGGAACTGTTCAGTGAGGTGGCAGGGAAATACACCTGTTTCTTTGTTACCCAGATTATGGCTACGCTGTTGAAAGCCGATAATGGCAAACTCATGGCCAAAGGGGATGGCGTGGATTCACCCTGTGGAATAGCCATTCGGGAGGGCTTGCAACCACTGGTGGAGCGCCTTAAGAAAAAGGCGGCCATCATGGATTTCAGTGCCTCTCAGGGGCTGCTGAAAGAGCGTGTGCGCAAGGGAATAGCCGAACTGGCCACTTACGAGCTGCAGAGCCGGCTGGCACTCGACAAAACCCTTCAGTACGAACTGTTTGGATATGCCATTTCCGAAACCGACCTCAGGGTGGAGGCTATCAGTGTGATCAAGGCCGGATTCAAACTGAATGACTACCTTGATGTTACCTACAGTCCGTCCAGGGAAGTGGTGTACGTAACACTCCCGCAACCGGTCATTCTGTCGCATGAAGTGTATCCGAAAATTGAAAAACTGGACGTCGGCTTCCTGGCTGGAATCACCGGGGAGGAGATGAACAGAAACTTCAACGAACTGCGGCGACAGTTCCGGGAGGAAGCCATCGGACAGGAGCGCGTGCTCGACAAGGCAAAGGAGCGGGCCGATTCGGTGATGACCATGCTGATCGGACCAACCATCGGGGCTATGGGCCGCAAAGTGAAGCTGGAGGTGCGGTTTGCCGAGTCACAGGGACAGCCACCTGCTGCTGATAACGACACAAAGGGCGATAACGAGCCCCCTCCCCCCAAGTTGTCGGAACCTGCTCCACCATCAATTCCTCAAGGCAAACGCCGCAATCTGGCGAACTGATTCAGCAAAAACCTCTGTATTATGAAAAAGGAAGTCATGAACGCAGCCGTTATTGTAGCTGCACTCGGCTATTTCGTTGATATATACGATCTGCTCCTTTTCGGGTTTGTCAGGGTGAAAAGTCTGACCGAGCTCGGATTCTCCGGACAGGAACTGACCGACAAAGGGCTTTCGCTGCAGAACTGGCAAATGTTCGGTATGCTGCTCGGAGGGGTGTTGTGGGGCATACTTGGTGACAAAAAGGGCAGAGTCAGGGTACTGTACTTCTCCATTGCTCTTTACTCGGTGGCCAATATACTGAATGGCTTCGCTACCGGATACACTGACTATGCTCTCTACCGTTTACTGGCGGGTATCGGACTGGCGGGCGAGCTGGGAGCGGGCATTACGCTTGTATCGGAGGTGCTCCCCAAATCAAAAAGAGGCATTGGCACCATGCTGGTTGCCACCATCGGTCTCACCGGCGCGCTGCTAGCATGGGTGATAGAGCATTATTTTCACTGGAGAACTTGCTATTTCATAGGTGGCGGACTGGGAGTTCTGCTGCTGATCTTCAGGATCAGTGTGGCGGAGTCGGGCATATTCAGGCAGGTGGAAGCCAACACTGCGCTCAGCAGAGGCAATTTTCTGGCATTATTCACCAGCCGCGACCGGCTCTTCAGGTTTTTGCGCTGTATCTTCATTGGTACATCCACCTGGTTTGTGATCGGAGTACTTATCTTCTTCTCTCCGGAGTTTGGCAAGGCCAAGGGGGTTGACGGCATACTGGCCAGCAATGCCATCGCTATTGCCTATTCAGGACTGATCCTGGGCGACCTTACTTCCGGAC
>JBEGNB010000323.1:0-4347 GCA_041182785.1 Bacteroidota bacterium | reverse complement strand
CCCTATGGTTGGCTCTATGGCGGCTCGGCTTCGGGACAAAGACCGCAGCCATTTCTTCTGTTCCTGGTCCAGATTCCTGTTTCCTCCTTCCATGGGGGTCATCACCTTTGTATCGCCTACTAATCTTTTACCGCGACCGCCCCGATCATACACCACACAGGCGGGACGCTTACCTCCCAACGGATTCACAACACGCTCTACCTGTTCCAGTGTCGCTCCTATCGTATCTCCATCATATGGGTTTCCCAAAAAACATTTCATCGCCGTGATAACACCTTTTTTGCTTGTTCTGCCTACCGATACCTTACAGCCAAACTCATACGCCCGCTTCCTTGCATGCCCTTCCTTAGTCCGGTATTGACCTGTGGCCACACGCCGAAGTCGCTTCTCCTCTTTTTCGTACGTCTGGCGTAGTTTAACGCCTGTCTATCCAGCATACCGACGCATCCATTACATTACACGCGACGCCGGTGAAGTACTGCCAGTACGGATTCTCTATCCACCGATCTATAACTGACTCATCCGATTCCTTGTGTAGCTACTTTAATAACAATAAACCTGCAATCTTCCTGACCGGAATGCCTGGACGCCCTTGATCAGCATAGTAACTCCCGGGCTGCTCTTCCAGCCAAACCCAATCCAGTTCATGAGACAGTCGAACCAGCTCGTGATTCATGTTTATAATTGAATCGAGTCTGGAGCGAAACAAGTCGCCTTTATCAGCAGGTAATTTTCCCAACATTTCTCACAGTTTTTTAACCCAAAATTGTGTTTTCCAAGAGAAAATTACGAACTTTTTATAATGCTCCCGGTTACCCTTTTTGTTTTCCCGGACATACTCCAGCTCAGGGCTGACGCAGTATGGTCAGTTTTCTTGTTACCATTTTATTATCCGATTGCACCCGTACTGTGTAAATACCCGATGTGAAATCGTCAAGTGCAAGATTCAGTGTGTTTCCGGCTGCAGTCTGACTCATAACTAATCTGCCTGAGGGATCCAGTATCTCCACCTGCGCACCCGGCGTATCGCCAAGCAGGAGCGTGGCGGATGTAGTGGCCGGATTGGGTGAAATCATGATATCACTTTCGGCAGCTTCACCGGTTGCAGTTGTGCCAGCGAGTTTGATCCATACCGTGTCTTGCTGGACGGGCACCGTAATATCCTTCGGATTGCCTTTGTTATCAATAGCCTTTATACCATTAACCGGCACAGTGAAAGGAATTACACGGTCGTTCGAGCGACCAGCCACATCTATGATAATGATAAAATCGGCACGGAAGGTAATTTCTGCAATGGCTCCGTATCCGTTGGCATTCAGGCCGTTTTTACGGGTAATTCCCAAATCCAGCTGCGAACGACTGTGATTATCGCGGGAAAGCCACAGAATATGGTTGGGTGAGCCAAAATAATCGCTCTTGTAATCTGCTTCAGGGTTATGACCTACGAATTCCGGGTAATGCATGGCAAAGGCCAGGCCATAAACACCCAGTGCCGGACGGGTCGGACTGCCAAGCATTACTTTACCCTTTATCTCAACCGGAGCAGGTACGCCGGAATTGACCAGAACGGTATCACTTTCAAAGACCACCCGCAACTGAGGTGCCGTCGCATGCGGAACAACCGCCGCTGTATCGAGCGGAACGTAGTGCTGACCGATCACATCAACATCATACTCATTGACAGCGCCATTCCCGTTACAGTCGAGGTGCTTGTAGTTAACGATATCTGCTACCGACTCAGTCCAGTTGGGAGCGAATTGCATCATCCAGGAGGTACTGGCATCGGGGCGGGGCGAGCCTGTAGAATAATGACCTACACCAATCGGCAGCAGGTCGTAGGCATTGGCTTTGCCATCTTTGTTGGTGTCGCCCGGACGAACATAGTCGGCATCATCCGGCACATCAGAGGCTGTCATGTGGGACGCATCTGTTACAAGAAGCTGAACCACCGACGATACACAACCAGAGGAAGTCCAGGTAGTGAGATTGGTACGGTAAACACCTCCGGCGGGATACGGGTGGAATATAGTATCCCAGCTGGTACCTTCCCACAACTGTCCGCCATCGCCGAAATCAATTTGTGCAAACGTGTACGCATTCGACGAGTGGTTGATGAAGCGGGCAATATACCCTTCATCCGGAGAGCCCTCGGTAATTTGCACATCCATATGGGCGGCACAGGGTATATTTTGTTCTCCACAGGTACCGGCCCTCCAGTTGGCTACGCCGGCAGAAATGGCCTCGCATTCGTTACCATAAGTTACACCATTACAGCCACATACAGGGATGTACAAAGCCGACTGGCTCGGGCAAAGCGCCGAGGCATCGGCCATAACAGGGTTTTCACATCCGGGTTCTGCTACTGTGAGTTCCCTGCACTGCGATGACGCACAGGTAAAAGAACCACTGGCATTGGAAATGACATACTGCGCGCATACCTGATATGTTCCATAACCGGGTAACGGCGCGCTGAACGATTCATTTTGTGAAAGCACATTACTGCTCTTGCTGCTATACCAGATGACAGATTGTACCGGATCGGCACCAGAATCAATTGACGACAGCTTGCCGTACAATTGTGTCCCGACAGCCGTTACCTGGATATTGTATCCACACCCGTTGGTGACCTGGGCATTCACCGAAATGGTTTCACAATACTCCGCCGAACAACCAAAATTATCGGAGACAGTCAGGCAAACCTGATAATCGCCCTGAGAGGGAAAACCGTGAGACACCTGAGGTCCGGCAGCCTTGGAACCATCACCGAAATCCCACAGGCAGTTCTGTGAGTCTGCATCATATATATTGGCACTGAACGTGAATTTCAGCGGGTTGTCTTCATCACTGAAATAACCATAGTGCGCAGTACATGGCAGAGTATCGGATACGCAAACAAGCGAAACGGGAATAGCATTTCCCGGGGCACAACCCGGAGGAACAGGCGCTGCAGATGTAGTAAAAGAAACAGTTTGCCCTCCCGAAAGATTGTCGGCACCGAAATAGGCCCTGTAAATCGAGCCATTGTCGAGGTCAATGATTTTAGCCCCGCAACCCGGTGTAATACTCGCCACCCAACCCACGCGATCGCATTGCGCCCGCAACACATTGGTGGCACCGAGGAGCAGCAGGAGTAAAAATGTGGCTTTTTTAAACATATCTGTACCATTTAACGTATGAAAATACGATTTGGTTCGCATCCATCCGGTTAACAATACAAAGATGGGAAACATAATACGCAGCATAAAATACATTTTCGCTAACTTGCCGAACTTTTTCATCAACAAAAATCAGTTTATTTAATTGAAAATCAATTAAATAAAGTATCATGATCAGCGAAAAAATAACTACATTGCTTGCGGCCTTCTCCAGGGTTGAACTCAATCGTTTCCGCAGGTATCTTCAGTCTCCGTATCTGAATGACCAGCCGGATGCACTTCCGCTGTTCGATGTTCTTTGTCGCCAGCTAAAGAAAAGTGAAGCACCCGGCCCCGTACGAAAGGTCACTGTGTGGGAACAGTTATACCCCGGACGCCCCTTCAACAGTGCACACCTCAGGCGACTTACGTCTGATCTGACTCAACTTGCCATGCGGTTCATTGCTGCCGAATCGGAACGGGAAGATCCGCTGAATGAGGCAGTGCGCATACAAAGAGCGCTCGGGAAACCGGAATATGCCAAACACCTGGCCGGTATTGAACGGCAAATCGCGAAATACAGCGAAGAAAACCCGCAACAGTCGCCAGAATCGCTGCTCCTTCAGTTTCAGTCCAGGGATATCTCTTTCAGCCGCAATTCCAGAGGTTCAGGTACTTCCGGTTATATCAACAGCCTTGCCGCAGCCGATTACGCGCTCGATTGCTTTTACATCGTACAGAAGTTGCGCTATTTCGTAGCATGGTTGCAGTACAAAGGTAGCAGGGCCACAGAAGAGCAAATTAACCTGATGGAGGGCTTCCGCCGGACAGCTGCCGGACCCGGATTCGACGGTGTGCCACTTGTAAAGCTGTTCTGTCTGGTATCTGACTGCTTTTTGGAACCCGACAACGAACGGCATTTCACTGAACTGCTCGAACAGCTGGATATTTTCACTCCGGATATTGCCCCGGAGAATCTCCGCGAGTTCTATCAGATGGCACAGAACTACTGCGCCCTCAAAATCAATCAGGGCCGCACCGACTACTATCTTGTATATTTCAATCTTCAAAAAAAGATAACCGAACTCAGGCTCTTACTGGAAGACGGAACGCTGCCCGAAACGCTTTTCAAAAACATGATCACCATCGGTCTGAGCGTTGGTGAATTTGAATGGACCGAGAAGTTTATCAACGAGTATTATCCGTATTTGCC
>JBEGNB010000322.1:0-8887 GCA_041182785.1 Bacteroidota bacterium | reverse complement strand
GCTCGTACGTTGCGATTCGAATATCACTTTTGTGAAAACCTCTGGCACTGGCTCCTCTGATACCAAGGAAGAAGGAACTGATCGCAACGGTCAGGGCTTCCAGAATGGCAGTCTTGCCACTCCCGTTGTCTCCTATAAGCAAATTGAAGTTCGGATTCAGGCTTATCTCCAGATCATCGTAGCCTCTGAAGTTCTTTATTCTGATATGATTAACTTTCATTACCAGTTTTTTTAAACAGGATGACCGTTTTCATGAGAAATGCTGTTCCCTTTCAGGTCAATCGGAGCCGAAAGGGCTACAGTTATTCGGTTATCATGGCCCTGAATCGTCATTTTAAACCATTTTGGAGCAAATATAGGCGAATTTCTACAATATTTCACGCAAATGATACTGTTTGCCGACCTGACAGTTTAATACGGCGTATTGTGAGGTGCCTGATTATTGACTCAGGAGGAATACGCAGGATTACCCAAAGACTACCTGCCTTTCCTGTGCCACCTGGCTACCAGCCATCCGCAGAGTGCCCCTGTACCATAGCCCACCAGCACATCGCTCAGAAAATGTTCGCCTGCGCGAATACGCAGGTACCCTGTGAGTGCCGGAATCAGTGCCGCGCCGGTCCATACGAGCGGTTTCATCCGGGAGTCGGGATGGTAGCTGCTCCAAATGGTGGCATATCCGAAACACATGGCAGCAGAGGCGGAGGTGTGTCCGGAGAAAAAGGACCTGCGTGCATCGCGTTGCAGCCGGAGATCCGTTGGTACAAGCGGATCGTATGCATACGGGCGTGTGCGATGTACCAGTTCCTTTGTCAGGGAAGTCAGGCCGAAGTTTACTGCGAATACCTCTGACATAACGATAGCGGGCTTCAGGGGTGATTTCCTGGTTGCCGGGTCGGCCAGAAACAGGATTTCAGGAAGAATCATGCTTCCGTATAACAGCACATCGCTCGATACGGCAGCGGCATGACTGTAATTCCCGATGCTCCAGCGATCGAAGGAAGGTACATTATACGGGTTGAGTGCACCGAGTTGACTCGTTGTCAGTCCGGTGAGCGAACGGCCGATCAGGAGGGAGCTTCCTGCTGCGATTCCGCTACACCCGTATATTGCCATTTCCCGGCGCAGTTTCAGTTGCAAAGCAGATGAGTCGCGGCAGTAAAGCGTGGAAGGCAAAAGGAACAGAAACAGCAACAGGGGGCGCATGAGGCAGGCATTTGACAGTGAACTGAAGTTACAGTGACAAATGTCAGCAAAATAACCGAATTATCCGCTTGTCCCGAGCCGCCCCGAACTGATCCGGGTATTACTGTACACGCCTGAAATTCAGATTCCCACCCGCTGCACCGATAGCTATATAGGAAAGTGTTGTTTTATCGCATATCAGTACGCAGTTACACTGAAGTTCCGAACCACTGCTTTCGGTAAAGCACCATCCCTCGGGCAGGTCGGTACTGTCGGAAACACACGCCGTGTTCTGGCACAGTACGTCAATTTCAATTTCACTTTCGGCGGTGACCTTGCCACCGTTTGAGTGAATCATGCGGGTGTCTGCAAATTCGATGTAGTACGACGGATCGCGTTCGCTTTGCCACTTGCCCTGCAGGGCGCGCAGCAAATCCGAGCCATCAGGGCCCGCGCTTTTTTCAATGTCGGTTGGAGTGGCAGTGCTGCCATCCGGATTTTTCGGAGTGTTTGTGCAACTGAGGAGCAAGGCAAGCGCCAGCCCGCACAAGGTGAATCTGAACATTACAATAACCTGTTTGTGATAATAACGTCATGGCGCTGCCTGGCTGGTTGTGTCCGGGACGAAAATAGACGGCCTGGCAGGTTAAACCATGTGATTAAAAAAGAGGCGCGTAAGGTAGGTGTTATTTTCGAACAGTAATACCGTAATAAGTATTATTTGGATATTCGATGACAATTAACGTGCTATTGTCCTGTTTTTCTAAGGAAACGTCGAAGAAAATATGCTGCTGGTTGTTGTACTTCAGGATATTTCCGGATTCGTTGATAGTAAAATATTTGCGGTTGGAAAGGCATTCGGGGTTGTTATCGCTGGTAAAAACGGAGATGTTTTCCCCGGATTGTTGCAGAGCGAATGAGGCCACGATATTTCCGAAATCGGCAGTTACTTTATAGACGCCTCCTCCTGACATCAGGAAGAGGCGTCTGTTGGTGTTTGCCGGATCTGCGTTGATGACTACTGCGTCGGGCAGCAGTTTTCGGCAGAAACTGTTATCATCTCCCGGTGCGGTTGTCTGATTGCTGAAGACGAAGCCATTTTGTGCTTTTTCTGTGCGAGCATTCTGCTGATTACCGGTACAGGCATTCAGCAAAAAAGAAATCAGGATAAAAGGCAGGAGATGAAAACGGGTCATAACTTATAATCAAGTCTGATGGTATAGTTTCGCGGGGCGTCCATCAGTGCTGGCCTGATGGCATAAGATTCGTTGAAAACATTACCGCAAAGCGCGCTGATTTTCATTTTTTCGCTGATTTTCCAGGAGGCTCTCAGGTCAACGATCGTATTACCCTGATTATTGGCCTCCCTGAAGCGCCGGACGGCTGCGAATTCGGGTGGAGCGAGGTTGTCAGGGAGAATAAGGCCCTTTATCTTTCCTTCAAACAGTTCATCAATGGCCTGCATGAAACTGTAATACTGAACAGACAATCCGACAGAGAATTTGTTTTTTGTGTATTCGCCATCGAATTTGAAAGTCTGGTTGAACCGGTACTTCAGTACGTTGGACGTATCGGAGGAGCCGTAGTTAAGTGTCGGGTTATCCTTGTCGAATACCTTGTACCGCGGAACGATATTGGTGAAGCCTGTGATAACGGAGAGTGTGCCGCCCCACAGCTCTCCATTGCCCAGAACAGAAATTTCGTAGCCTGTTACGCGTGTGTCGCCCGAGTTTTCGGATCTGAAACGGCTCCTGCCCTGAATTCCGTTGGGACCGAAGCTGAAAATAAGTGTATCAAGCACGAATTCCATCATATCCTGGTATTCTGATACGAATCCGGTTACATCAATGAATCCCTGCCAGGTACCGAGTTTGAATCCCTGCTTCACGCCCAGTTCTGCCGTCCAGCCGGTTTCAGAAACCAGTGCCGGGTTTGGTACAACGGTACTGCCTGCACCAAAGGCTGTGTTGACGAATTTTTCAGCGATAGTGGGGTAGCGGTAGCCCTGTCCCCACGAGGCTCTGAAAAAGGTAGCCCTTCCGGCCTGGTAATTGGCGCCGACTCTCAGTACGGGTTTGCCTTCTACCACCCTTCCGTCGGGTATGACTCCAAATTCATTTCTTGCCTGATCAATCCAGACAGTATCGGGGCTGGTTTGAATATTGTGTTCGTATCTTATACCTGCGGAGAGGTTCAGCCGGTCGAAGGCCTTGTAGTCGGCCTGCAGGTAACCGGCCAGATTTCGGGAGGTGAAGTAGCCGTTACTGTAGATTTCTGCATCCACCACATTATACATACCTACCACACCTGCGGTGGTCACCAGACCGATTTTGTTCATCTGGCGCTGGAACTGGTATTCCCCGTAGTAAAGGCGGCTGTCGTTGCTCTGGTTGCCGGAGTTGTTGTTGTGGATATAGAAATACCGCGAAAGAACTTTGTGTCTGTTACCGCTTTTGTCGAAGTACTGCAGATAGGGGTCTATCATAAAGCGCAGACGCCCTTTGGTATATGAAATGGATCCGGCACCCGGTTGAAATGCCATGGTGGTGTCGTTACCCCATATAAAGAAACTTCCGCTGCGACCGAAGTTGATATTGGTATTAAGACCCACCGTCAGGCGGTCGTTCACCCTGTACCGGAGGTTGGGAGTGATGCGGCCGTACCGGTTATAGGTATCCTTGTTGTAACTGTCGCGATAAAGGCCGTATGCCCCCAGTACGAAATCCAGTTTGCCAAATTTTTCCTTGTGGCAGAAAGAAACACCTGTTTCGACGGGAAGGAGAATAGAGGATGTGTCGGTTCCCCACCACTTCATACGTTCGTCGTCGGGGTTGCCCCACACCTTTCCAAACGTTGCGAGGGATGTTTCCGGCTTGTCTTTGGCGAAACCTGTTCGGATATTGATGATACCGTTCATGGCTGAAGAGCCGTACAGGGCGGAGGCTGCGCCTTTGAGTATTTCCATCTGGGCGATGTTCTCCACGGGGAAATCGTCCCAGTTGGGCAGCCCTGCATCGGGTTGCAGGGCGGGCATGTCGTCGAGCAGTACGAGAACACGGGTGCCGGCGCCGTAAGAGAAACCTGCGCCGCCTCGGATACTGGCCTGGCCGTCAACAATATTCAGTCCCGGAGCTTTTACAAGAACTTCGTCAACAGAGGTTGAGTTGACATTTTCGATGAGTTTGGACTTGATGACGTCCATGGAAACGGTGACTTCACCGAGTGGTTTTTCGAATTTTCCGGAGGTTACAGTAGCTGTCTGGAGCAGATTTGCGCCGTCGCTCAGGGAGACATCGAGGGAGAGCGTTTCGCCCTCCGAGAGCCTGATCTGGCGGGAAGTAGTTTCATAGCCGACCATGGATACTGTCAGGTCGTAGGTACCCGGGGGAAGAGATAGTTTGAAAAGGCCGTCCAGATCGGATGATGCACCGGTTGCACCCGCCTTCACCGTAGCACCGGTGAGCGGTTCTGACGTGGCGGAGTCGGTAATTTTACCACTTACGGTAGCGTTTTGAGCGCTGAGTGTACAGGAGAGCAGTACAAGGTACAGGAGGATGAAATTTCTCATGGTTCGTTTTCAGTAAAAGTGATTGGAATTTGGAGCGGCCAAAGTAAGCGAATATTTGTCAGTATCGCGCTTTACCCGTCCGAAAAATACGATGAATTGCAGCCCTGACCACTATCCATGCGTGTGCTGCGAGCGTGCGCGCGAGGCCGAAGTGCAATTTCATGACGGAAAAACGGTCGAACAGGCTTTGCCGGTGTCTTTTTTTGGACATGCCCCCCATCAGATAATCAGTGATGATGATACCCGGGTTGACTGCATTCCTGCTTTTTTTCAGAATTCTGATGCACCAGTCATAGTCGGCGCACAGGTTGTCCTGCATATAATCGGGGGCTATGGAGCGGCGGGGCATGAAGGACTGGTGTACGACCAGCATACCGCCGAGGTACTGTTTCCAGTTCAGTCTTTCGGGCAGCTTTCTGGTGCTTAGTTCGCTCATGAGTCCTGCTGGTTGCCTGAGATCGTCAACCAGCATGGTATCGCCATACACCACGTCGGTATCGGGAGTGATACACCGGGCCAGAGAGGCGATGGTAGTGGCATCGTGCAGGCAATCGCCACAGTTGAGAAACTGTACGAAATCGCCGGTGGCCATGTGAAGACCTTTATTCATGGCATCGTACAGGCCCCTGTCTTTTTCAGAGATCCACTTCAGGCGGGGCATGGATTCGGCATACTCCCGTACGATATCCATGGTGCCGTCAGAAGATGCGCCGTCCACAACAATATACTCAATATCGGGCCACGATTGTCTGCGCACACTTTCCATCGTATCGCGCAGGAGTTTTTCCCCGTTGAATACGACCGTGATGATTGAAAAAGAGACAGGATTAG
This sequence comes from Bacteroidota bacterium, assembly GCA_041182785.1. Classification (GTDB taxonomy): domain Bacteria; phylum Bacteroidota; class Bacteroidia; order Chitinophagales; family Saprospiraceae; genus M3007. The sequence goes on along the minus strand of JBEGNB010000322.1, from coordinate 3,303 downwards.
AGTCCGGGTGGTGAGATATTGCCATTTTAGTTGGGCATTCCCTTCAGTTTGTCCAGTTTAAGGATGGAAATAGTTCCGTCGTGAATTTCTATCAGGGCTTCGTTTTTGAAGTCGGTGAGCGTTCTGATGAGAGTCTCCTTGGCGGTGCCTGCCAGTGCGGCGAGATCTTCGCGAAGGAAGTGGAGATGAGGGCCGCTTTGTTCGCAGAGATTGACCAGTGCGGTGGCTACCCGTTTGCGGACAGAGTTGTATGCCAGTTCGATGAGTTGTTGTTCGCGTTCGGCGATATGATTGGCGAGCATTTTGATGAAACGCACATTTACATCCCTGTTACCGAATACGAGTGCTGCGAAGTCCTGCTTTGGAACCAGTTTAATGGAGCAGTCTTCGAGCGCTGCGGCACTTTCGGGGTAAGAATCTTCCTTGAAAAGCGCTATGAATCCGAGGAAATCGCCGGGTTGCCCTACCTTTACAATCAGTTCGCGGCCATCGTCGCTTGTTTTGAAAATCTTGACTTTGCCTTTTTCGATGAAATACAGCCAGCGCGGAGTTTCTCCTTCCCTGAATATAAGGTCTTTTTTCTTGTAGTGTCGCACTTCGCGGTTGTCTGACAGGTGCCTGATAGCGTCGAGCGCTCTGGCTTCATCAATAAACCGGTCGAGCGTACCATTTCCCTGGGTGGAAGCCTGGCGCAGGCGTTCACTCTTCTGGATACGAGCGTCTATAGTCTGGAGCAGAGAGATATCGTCGAACGGTTTAACGATATAGTCATCGGCACCGAGCGACATACCCTTTCTGAAGTCTTCTTTTTCCGCTTTTGCGGTGAGAAAAACAAACGGTATATCGGCAGTTTTTTGCTGTCGGCTGAGGATATGGAGTACGCCGTAACCATCCAGTTCCGGCATCATAATATCGCAAAGTATCAGATCGGGGTCTTCTTTCTGGGCTTTTTCGACGCCAATTTTGCCGTTTTCGGCGGTAATGGCTTCGTATCCGCTCAGCGACAGGATTTCGGCGAGATTCTCCCGTACATCCTGATTGTCTTCAATAACTAGTATTTTTTTCATCGAAAGGGTGGAATTTTCAGGGCAAATGTAGTCAAATTGATTTTAATCATAGGATTGAATAACTTCAGTCATTCCTGATGAAAGTGCTGTCCTGCACCTTTGTACCAGAATTGATTTTTGAACAAACCTCTATCTGCTATGAACATTTTTGCTCCCGTCTCCAGCCTCATGACCGACCACAGAAACCTTGTGACTGTTACCCCCGAGGATACGCTTTTGCGCGTGAAGGAGATATTCGCCACCCACAACTTTCACCACCTGCCCGTTGTTCACTTCCGCGAGATAGTTGGACTGATCAGTAAATCCGATTTTGAGCACTTTATGGGTGGAATTTCCTGTTGTTCAGGCGATCAGGCTCAGGATGAGCAGCGTCTGGCACAAACTGCCGCCAGGGAAATCATGACAAAGCGTTTGGGCAAGGTTGCTCCTGACGACCGGGTCAATGTTGTACTCGAAGTGTTTATGATTAATCGTTTCCATGCACTTCCGGTGGTGGAAAACGGCGAACTGGTGGGTATTATAACCCCTTTTGACATAATGAAAGCCCTCTCGCATCAGATTCCTTCCGATCCGAGCCTTGTTTACCAGAATAACGAATAAAGTCATGAAAACCTTGAACACCATACCCGGTTCCCGTGAGTGCGCGGGCGAATGTCAGGAATGCGGCAAGACGCATATATAGCTTTTTGGCGCGCATGACACCGCTGCCCAGTTGCTTCGTGCCAGGGTGATGCTTGCCCTTGAAGCCGCCTCCATTGATGGCAAGGTGATTGAGGTAGCCGAGCCTGCCCAGATAACATCGAGCGGGGTTAGTTCACTCCCGGCCCTGATGGTTGAGGGGATATTATACACCGAGGGTGTGGTGCCGAGTGTCGAACAGATTGCCGATCTTATAGCCAACCGGAATTTGCACAAGAGCAAGTTATTCCGGCTGCGAAAGGTCAGCGTTCCGGTAGATATGAGTCCGGTTTCAGCCAATGCACTTCGTTTTGCCTGGCGTGTTGCCGATTATCTGGGTGCACAACTTGAAGTGGTTTACGCCATGGACAGCATCTTCGAGGGTTCAAAGCCGTCTGTTTCGGGTTTTCTTTCCGGATATCAGGCGACGATGAAGACTGAACTGGATACTTTTATTACCGAATCACTCAGGGAACTGGGTATTACATATCTGGCCCCCGACAAGTATGCCGGTGAGCCTGCTGATTTGGCAGTTGCGAACGCTGTTGTTTCAAAGGTGATTTACGGAGCACCCGATGTGGCACTTGAATCGTACTCCAGGGGAGTAGATTTGATTGTGATGGGTACCACCGGCAGCGGTAATCTGGGCAAGAAGTTCTTTGGCTCGGTCAGTGCCGAGGTTTCGAAAAATGCCCATTGTCCGGTATTGTTTATACCAAAGGAGGCGGAGTTTCGCGGTTTCAGTAATTTGCTGTATGCCAGTGATTTTGATTCACTGAACGGGTTGTCGGTTCAGCAGGCAGTGTCTTTTGCGCGTCGTTTTGACGGGCAGATTCACTTCGTGCATGCAGGTGCAGGAGGTGAAGAGGGTCTTGAGCGCCAGCGGAAGATATTTGAAGCAGAATACGGATCGGCAAACCCCGACCGGCCATTCATTTTTAACAAGATGGTGAGCGAAGACATTACTGGTGCCTTGTACGAGTACGCCTTTTATCACCGCATAGACCTGATCGTGTTCGTCACGCATCACAGAAAATTCTGGGAGAATATCCTGCATAAAAGCGTGACGAACTCCGCGCTGTTAACCTCTGATTTACCCATTCTGGTCATTCATTCCGACGACGACCAGGGTTGAATTGACTCCATCCTCAGAAAAAGATAAAGTACAGAGGTTTTTGTTCGTCCCCGTCAAGAGGTACACTTTTGGCGGGGTATTTTTTTGGGGAACTGTCCTGGATTACTCCAGGAACAGCTCAAAGTCAACCCTTCTGTTCAATTCACGGCCTTCGTTGGTATTATTGCTGGCTATCGGGCGCGCTTCGCCGAAACCCGCATAACGGAGGCGTTCGGTCCTGATACCCCTGAAAATCAGGTAATCGTAGCATGATTTTGCGCGATCCTGCGACAGTTTAAGGTTTGTTTCCTCGCCTCCGATGTCATCGGTATGTCCGCTGATAGAAAGTGTGTAGGCGGAGTTGTCGCGCATTATCTGAACTATTTCATCGAGTATGGCATAGGATTCAGACTTCAGAATAGCCTTTCCTGTTTCAAACTGAAT
>JBEGNB010000321.1:0-5860 GCA_041182785.1 Bacteroidota bacterium | reverse complement strand
TCATTAATTTTTCACTACCTTTAGCCCCGGGTTATTCCTGCATAGTTCAATCCAAACCAGTGATCTTCAAACAACAAACCATCCGATGAAAAGAATGCTACTTGCAGCTTTCTCAGCCCTGGCAATCAGCGCTTCCGCGCAAATCACCGTAACGAACTCAACTTTCCCTGTTGCGGGTGATACCCTGTACTTTGCGTTCGATGAAGAACCGGATGGTATTAATCCTGCCACCCCTCCGGGTGGTGGTCAGGTTTGGGATTTCACAGCACTGAACGCTGACAATCGCGATATTACTGTTTACAGGCCGGCAAATCAGGGCGTCAATTTTTTCCGTTTCCCTTCAGCTGACATCATGCAGGGAGAAGGAACCAACGGAGAGGTTTATTACAACGTCACCAATAACAAGTATGAGATACTGGGATTTGCCGGAGGAAATCTTCCACAAATCAACGTGCCTTTCAATACAGCATACTCGCCTGCCCTGGTTGAAAGAAGGTCGCCCATGAACTTCTTCGACATCGAAAATACGCAGTCGAACCTTGGGCTTACTTTCCCGACCGATCAGTCTCCTTTCCTGGACAGTATCTTCTCCAGTTTGCCAGTAAACATTGACTCCATGCGCCTGCGAACCACCATAGACCGCCGCGAGGTGGTTGATGGCTGGGGAAGTTGCATTATACCCGGTGGCCAGTATCAGGTGCTCAGGAAGAAAAGAACTGATATCAGCACCAATCAGGTTGAGCTGTATGTGGCCATTTTCCCGGGCTTCGGAAACTGGATAGACCTGAGTACACTCCTCGGCGGAGCAGGCGGCGGTGGCGGCGGTCTCGGCGCCCTCACGCAGCCCGACACCACAATAACTTTCAGGTTCTACAGCGGTACGGAGAAAGAAGAAATCGCCGTCGCTACCATGAGTAATGATATAAGCAGCGTGGTAAACGTGCGCTTTAAGGACAATGGCGTATCTGCCGTTGATGAACTGTATGAGGAAACAGGGGCTACCATCACGGCCTTCCCCAACCCCGCTGTTGACTGGGTGCGTTTCGACTGTTCCAACCTGCCGCAGGAGGAATATACACTCAAGATTTACAATATTATCGGAAAGGTCGTGTGGAAAGAAACGTACCAGCTCTCGGGCAACCGTTCCATTCGTATAGACCTCGACGACTTCAAAAAGGGAACCTACCTGTACAATTTGTCTGACAGCCGTGGTCGTTCGGTTGGTACCAAGCGCCTGGTGATCCTGAAACCCTGATTAATCGGGTTAACACAAAAAGAAAAAACGAGAGCCATTCCATAACGGAGTGGCTCTCTTGCTTTATACCTCAAGTCGTAAAATCAGGTTAAATCGTCGTTAGAAATAAGTGAATGTTCTATTATCTGTAGCCGGAAATCGGTTCATCCTGTAACATTGCACCGTCAAATTCGTCTTTTGATTAAACACACTGCTATGAAAAGATTTCTTTTTTCGACATTGTTTCTCCTGGCTTTCCTGCATGTACACGCACAAAAAGAACAGACTGTTCTGGGCGACAAAAGTTGGGGCTGGACTGGCTTTTGGGGAGGTTACAGGCATCAGCTCACTCAAATCGGGGATGATATCAGCTATGCGAGAGGTGCTTTCTGGGGTATCGAACTGGGTCGTTCAGTACTCATTGGATGGGGCCGTTTTTCACTTTCCGACAGGCTCAGATGGAGCGTAGTGGACAATCAGGATTTCGACATGACCTGGAATCCGCTCATCGTACACGTAGGCCTCGACAATCACAGGGCAATACATCCACAGTTCGGATTTGAAGTGGGAAGAGGGCGTGTTGAGACACCCAGCGACACTGACAGGATACTTGTCATGCAGCCTTCTGTCGGACTGGAGATCAATGCTCTCAGATGGTGCCACATCGGAATTGACGGCGGCTATCGCATGGTGGGTAACTCAAGCCTGCCCGGCTTCGACGGAACTCAGCTGAATGGCTGGACGGCGCAACTCTCCCTGAAATTCGGATACTCCTGGGGTAAAAAGCGCGATAAATCAGACAGAGACAAGGACTACAGAATGTAAAATTACGGGCCTGAGTGTCATCGGGTTGTCAATTCGGAAGCTCTTTGCCACGTTGTCGGCAGAGTAACTTACCTTTGCACAGATGACATTCAGGCAATTTGTACATCTGATTCGCGTAGAACACTGGGTAAAGAACCTGTTTCTTTTCCTGCCCGCCTTCTTCGGTGCCCGTCTGGGTGAGCCATTCATCTTTGAACGGACTTTTGCCGGATTCATAGCCTTCTCACTGATTGCCTCGTCTGTTTACGTGCTGAATGATACGGTGGACGCTCCGCACGACCGGCAGCACCCCGACAAACGAAAAAGGCCGGTGGCGAGTGGGGAGGTAAGCAGGACGCAGGCCCTGATCATCATGGGTGCCCTGCTCGCAGCCGGAGCCGGAGTGGTGGCCTGGCTCAGCCCGGATGCATTGTTGTATTGCGCACTCTACTTTGTTATCAATATCGCCTACTCCCTGTCGCTCAAGCATTACGCCATCATTGATATATCCCTTATCAGCATGGGCTTTATTCTGCGCGTACTTGCCGGAGGTGCCGTGGCGGGAGTCGAAGTGTCGAACTGGCTTCAGGTACTCACCTTTCTGCTGGCCCTGATACTCGGACTGGCGAAACGCCGCGGTGAGTACATCGTTGCCATGGGCGAAACCAACTTCCGCAGATCACTGGAGGGGTACAATCTTCCATTTCTGGACATGGCCATGGTGGTTTGCTCCACCGTGTCGGTTGTTGCATACCTGATGTACTGCTTTTCACCCGAAGTGATAGAGCGAATCGGCAGCAACAATATTTTCTACACCGCATTCTTCGTAATCGTGGGTATCCTGCGGTATCTTCAACTCACCCTGGTTTTCAACAAGACCGAGTCGCCCACGCGCGCACTCCTGCGCGACCGCTATCTGCAGCTGATTTTACTCGGCTGGATTGCCTGCTTCGTGTGGCTGCTCTACATCAGAAAATAAATAATATGACAGATTCTTCCCGATTATTTGTTCGCATAGCAGCCCTGTCGGGCGCCCTGGCGGTTACTATTGGTGCATTTGGGGCCCATGGCCTGAAACCGCTGCTCTCAGAGTACCAGTTATCTATCTATGAGAAAGGCGTTCACTACCAGTTTTACCATACGCTGGCAATACTGGTGGCAGCCCTACTCCTGAAAGAGAATGGAAATGACCGCTATCTGCGCCTGTCCGGGTGGTCATTCACGGCGGGAATTCTGTGCTTCTCCGGCTCCCTCTACCTGCTTGCCTGTCGCGATATACTGACAGTACCCGCAGGCATACTCGGGCCGGTGACTCCGCTGGGCGGGGTGTTTTTTATCGCCGGGTGGGTGTTTTTATTTCTTTCTATCAAAGGAAAGTGGTAATTACATATCCAGCAACCCCTCCGGCAGATCCATCAGCAGTGTTTTGTTTTCTCGATCAACAGAGACAATCAGACTTTCGTTGAGCGGAATGAGTACCTCTCTGCCATTGTACAGCACAAACGCCATTTCCTGCTGAGGCATTTCTACGACCTCACTGATAATACCTGCAGGACCGGTAGTCTTGTCGGTAACAGCGTACCCTCTCAGGAAACCGTATTGAGTTGAATACTCCTCTTCCGGCTCGAACTCCCGTTCATCATCGGGTATCAGATCCTGTTTTCGGAGGAAAATTTCTTTGGAGTGAAGCGCTATGGCGGCGTCGCGGTCGTCAACCTCCTCCAGTTTGACAATCATCTCGCTTTCTCCCCGTACGGAAGAGATAAAATAGGGCATCCGGGATGATCTCATATCAATGAAGATACGCTCGTTTTTGAGAAAATCCTCCAGATAGCGGTCTTCTATGCTTACCTTTATTTCACCGGTGATTCCGTGTGCTTTCCTGACACGTCCGATAGCAATATACTCCTGCTGGTTATTCATTGTTTACACTGGTTTATGCTTGCCAAAATCGGGCAATATGAGATCTTTATCCGACACCAGCACCTTGTTCAGGTCAAACTGCCAGTCAATGGACAGTGTCGGGTCGTTATACCGGATTCCACCCTCCGATTCTTTGGAGTAGAAGTTGTCACACTTGTAGAAAAAGACAGCGGTTTCGCTGAGTACTACATAGCCGTGAGCGAACCCCCTGGGTACAAACAGCTGCAGGTGGTTCGCTGCGGTGAGCAGCAGAGAGTACCACTGACCGTACGTTTTTGACGCCGGACGCAGATCAACTACCACATCCAGCACTTCGCCCTCAATGACTCGTACCAGTTTGGCTTGTGCCATCTCTCCGCACTGATAATGCAGTCCTCTGAGCACACCTCGTGTTGACCTGGCCTGGTTATCCTGAACAAAGTTACACTGGACACCGGCGTCGGTCCAGACGCGTTGGTTATAACTTTCATAGAAATAACCCCGCTCGTCGTGCAAAATTTTGGGCTCAAAAATGAGCAATCCGTCTAAGGGTGTTGCAATTACTGGCATATACCGGTCAGATATTATCGTTTTGAACTGCAAAGAACTGTAAAAAGTGCGGGGCAATTGCGACCTTAGCCCCCTCAAATATCAAGTTGTGCTGTATTTTTTCAGAAACATCCATTTTTCGACTGCAATCCTGCTGATAATTTACGTTATCGGGCTCCACATTACTGCACTCTCAGGGTGGTTACCCTTCCGGAACAATACTGCAGATGCCGGCTTACTGTACACGGACATTTTTGGCCATGCAGGCGGTAGCGGTTTAATATCTGCGGTGCTCGCCGTAGTACTAGTGATTGTTCAGTCTTTTATGATTAACAGCATTGCCGACCAGTTCCGCCTGATGGACAGCAGGTCGTGGTTGCCGGGTGCTGCTTTTGTGCTGATTACAGCCATGCTCCCGTCGTTCCTGTATCTGTCGCCTGTGCTGGCTTCATCCTTCTTTATAGTCTGGTCGCTTCGCTTCCTGTTCTATTCGTACAAATCACCCAAGTCACCCCTGCATGTTTTTGATATTGCCCTTTGTATTGCTGCTGCCAGTCTTTTTTATCCACGCGCCTTGCTGATTGCTCCAGCGTTTTTTATTGCCATCGGTATAATGAGGAGTTGGGGTGCCCGCGAGTACATGGTTTTTCTTGCAGGGCTAGCACTTCCTTTGATGTTGGGCTGGACGTGGTATTTCTGGCATGACCGGGCTGGAGAGTTCTTTCAGAAACACATAAGTGGCGTATTCAGCTGGCCGCAACTGGTTACAGGACTGGATATTTCAGCAGAATGGCCGGGTTTGGCTGTCATTGCCTCTCTGTTCCTGTTTTATGTATTCAATGTAACCGGTTATACCCGGGGCAAGTCAATACTGGTTCAAAAGTCGGTTTCCGTCATGTTCTGGCTACTCATTTTTGGCAGTTTGCAGATCTTTTTTTGTGCCGACTGGCAATGGGACAGATTCCTGCTTGCCGGTGCAGCTGCGGGGTTATTACTCGCTTACAGTTACGAGGATATGAAACCTATTTATGCAGAAATTCTGCATCTGGTCATTTTGATTACCGCTTTCGGATTGCAGTTTATGCACATATCCGTCTCCTGATTGATTAAAACACATTGATACTGATTTTAATTGGGATGAATAGCCCGAAATGAACTACTTTTGACCCTGCTAAAATGAAACAAAATGGCCATTCCGTCTAACCCGTGGAAAGTTATCTGGGCCAACCTGCCCGAGCCCTTGCAGAACAGGTACTACCTGACGCTGGTAATCTTTCTGTTCATCATGGTGTTTCTCGACAGGCACAGTCTCTGGACGCAGTGGAAGCTGTACAAGGCACAGGCCCGACTGGAAGAAGACTGCAGGTTCTA
>JBEGNB010000320.1:0-2914 GCA_041182785.1 Bacteroidota bacterium | reverse complement strand
AGATGGAGTTCTGGTTCTCTTCGGTGCTGATTATAGCAGCCGGTATCCCGCACGGAGCACTGGATCACTTTGTGGCCCGCCATAACAGAAAGAAATTTGACCTGACTGTGTACGTGTTTCTTTATGTAGTGTGCGCTGCCCTGTATCTGGCTCTGTGGTGGTTTGCTCCGGGTGCCGCATTCCTGATATTCCTGCTCATTACAGCCTGGCACTTCGGAGAAACGGATTTTTCCTGCTTCGCAGGCAACAAAAGTGCCGGATTGCTCAGTTTCGCATATGGAACAGCCATTACTATGTGGCTGCTGATGCAGGACAAACCCCTGCTATTCCGCTGGACCTCGCTCATCACGGGCGACAACCCGACTGCCATGTCGCTCGTCTCCGCCATAGCCGTTGTACCTGTTTATGCCTGGTTTCTGTTGCTCGGACTGATTCTGCTTGTTGTCAGTGAAAACCGGAAAGAGCACCTGTTCAGAAATGGTTCATTCCTTTTATTTGTGCTGTGCCTGAGCCAGACCTCACTCCTGATGGGATTCATCCTGTACTTCACCGGCTGGCACAGTGTGAATGCACTGCTGCACATAAAAGGCAGCGTTTTCAGGGATATGAACGGACGGCTTATGCTGGAGAAAGCCATGCCGGCAACACTCTCGGCCGTTTCTTTTCTGATTGTCATGGGGTTTATGAGTAATGGCGCCTGGCTCGACCGGTTCGGGTTACCGGCCCTGTTTATATTACTGTCTATTCTTACGGTTCCTCATATGATAGAAATGCACCGGCTTTACACACGAAGAAGCGAAAATACGTGATAAAGCCGGCGCTGAAAGATTACGAGCTTGTTCAGGATTCTCTGCCGGTGGGAAAAACAGGCTGATTTTTTGTCACTTTTTGCATTTTTGAGGGCGCATAGCCGGAGCTACGTAACTGAAAAAAGGTGAAAATGGCAAAAAATGAGCCGTTTTTGACCCGGCGGGAGAATCCTGAACAAGCTCTAAAAAAACTGTGCGTGTTTTGATGTTTTCAGGGAATGATATGCAAAGGTGAAAATCATATCTTATGTTGCAGGTTATAATCAACCATCTGTACTTTTTTTTCAACAAACAGTCAATAATACTCATTTTCATTGAAATAATTCGCTGCTATATTGAAAAATTGACAATAAGGAAAAGGCTATGGTGTACTTTTGACTGAAGTTCATTACTTAGTGCCTTTATCTCCGTCTTTCTTTCCATGTTATTCCTCATCGGCATACTGAGCAATCGCATCGTTGGATGCTTGATGCCACAGTATCATAATATTACTCTGTCAGCATGTCGGTACTAAATACTTTTTTTCTCGGCAGGGCACGTATCGTGACGCATTTAGTCAGCTGGATACTGATTACTATCGTCATTTTCAACGCAGTCTATATTTTTCGGGGGCCGTCAGAGGCTGTCGGACGTACTTTGCTGAACATCGGCTTCATAGCGATGGTTTTCTACGTCAATTCGAAGGTACTGGTGAATTTTTTCTATGAAAAAAAACGATACGCCTGGTGGCTGGGACTTGTCATCATTTTATGGCTGACCATGGCAGCGCTCAGAACCTGGTCCGAAATCTTTATTTTCGGCGACACCTTGATGGAACAGAATATGCCAGGCCAAAGAGGTCAATGGAGAACTTTTCTGATGTATATTTTCATGTTTTTCCTGCTGCTGATTTTCAGTTCGATGTATCAAATCTTTGAAAACAGAATTGAAGTGGAATCCAGAAACCGGGAGCTTGTCACCATGCACAATGAGGCCCGACTGAACTTTCTCAAAGCCCAGATCAACCCTCACTTTCTCTTCAACACGCTGAATAACATATATGCCGCCGCTACGCTGAATCATCCGGCAACGGCTGACATGGTTCTCAAACTCAGTGAAATGCTCCGGTATGTCACGTACGATACATTGTCGGAACGGGTGCCGCTCTCCAGGGAAATGAAAACCGTTCAATCTGTAATCGAACTGTATATCATGTGCGCACAGTCGCCCCCTGATATCACCGTGGAAATGGAAGGTGAGGTAAGTACAGAAACCATTGAGCCCATGCTCTTGCTTCCGATTGTAGAAAATGCTCTCAAACACGGGAATATGGGCGACGGCGCAGGTACGTTTATGAGGGTCCGCATCAGTGTAAAAGATGATATACTGAACTTTGAGGCAAGTAATACCTACGATCCCATGAACGTACAAAAAGATCAAACCGGCGGCATCGGACTGGCCAATATCCGAAACAGACTCAGACTGCATTATCCAGAAAAACACAAGCTAACGATATCCATCGGAAGGGGTATTTATACGGTTTCTCTAAAAATTGAAAAAAATAGTATATATGAATGAAGCTCCTGGTATCCGGTGCCTGCTCGTGGATGACGAGTTTCTGGCACTGGCGCTGCTCGAAAAGTATGTAAACGAAGAACCCGGTCTGGTGCTGACCGGAAAATGTAAAAATCCGGTACAGGCGATTGAAATACTCAATACACAGCCCGTTGACCTGCTATTCCTGGATATTCAGATGCCGTTGATGAGCGGTATCAGCCTGCTGAAAAATATCTCCAGCAAACCGGTCACTATATTCACAACTGCATACACCCAGTACGCATACGAAGCCTTTGACCTGGATGCCGTGGACTATCTCACCAAGCCTTTCTCGCGGGAACGATTCCGGCAGGCCATCCGAAAAGCGACCAATCTGCTCAGTCTGAAAAATAAAGACTCGGGCGCAGATTTACCTGTTATTTCGGGCGAAATGACGGTCAAATCAGACAGGAAATATGTCAAAGTCGCCTTCTCGGACATTCTTTTTGTCGAGGGATGGAAAGAGTATGTCAAAATTCATACCCTGAACGGAAAAATCATCACACTGGAGAGTATGAATAATATGGAGT
>JBEGNB010000319.1:0-18969 GCA_041182785.1 Bacteroidota bacterium | reverse complement strand
GCACAGCGCTGATGTCATTCTGCCCTATATTCAGGATAAAATAGATCATGCATCCTGGTTGCCGGCGAATCCGGCGCGAATGGTGGCAGCACAACAGCCAGACTGGGCCGGCGTACTTGGCGCTGCTTACCTGGCGGGTAAAACAACCCTTTAATCTCTAAAAATTCAGTTTTGAAATCCAGTTACGACAAATATCCCAAAGTAAGAATGAATGGTTTTTCCGGTCACTGTCAGACCGGATGGAGCGACATTGCTGCCAGACTAAGGCAAAACAACTCAGAAAACAAGCGACGGGTAATTGTGCTTGAAACATATCCGGGCGTAAACGACGACGAAATACTGAATGCCATACGGGAGGAACTGAAACCCGACGCCCTGATCATGGCCTCCAATGCGTGGCTCAGTCCGGAAGAAATAGACGCACTCACCTACCCCGACGTAACCGACGACCGAATTTTCGGTTACATGACCCGCCTGACGATTGACCGGTTCTTTGACCCCGAAAAACTGGACGGGCTCCGGAGAGACCTGAAAACCATGCATGGGCTCATCGTGGTTTACGGCACTGGAGCTGCCCTGATTGGGGAAGAGCCCGACACGCTGGTTTATGCCGACATGGCCCGCTGGGAAATTCAACTTCGTATGCGCAGGCACGAGGTGTCGAATCTGGGTGCGAACAATCACGGTCTGGAGGTGAGCAGAATGTACAAGAGAGCCTATTTTGTTGACTGGAGGGTGGCTGACCGGCTGAAACGAGAACTGATGCCCCGGATGGACTATCTGCTGGATACCAACAAAGCCGGTTCCCCTCAGATGGTGTCGGCAGCGGCGTTCAGGGCGGCACTTGAACACACTGCTGCAAGGCCGTTCAGGGTAGTTCCCCTGTTCGACCCCGGACCCTGGGGCGGACAATGGATGAAGGAAGTATGCGATTTGGACAGGTCGCAGGTAAATTATGCCTGGTGCTTCGATTGCGTGCCGGAAGAAAACAGCCTGCTCCTCGATTTTGATGGAACAGTCGTAGAAATCCCGTCCATCAACGTGGTTTTCTTTCAGCCTGATAAATTGCTCGGAGAAAACGTACATGCCCGCTTCGGCGCAGAATTCCCCATCCGGTTCGATTTTCTGGATACCATGGATGGTGGAAACCTCAGTTTGCAGGTACACCCTACCAACGAGTATATCCGTGAGCACTTCGGTATGTATTATACCCAGGACGAAAGTTACTACATGCTCGATGCTGGCGAAGATGCCTGTGTTTATCTCGGACTCAACGATCATACCGTTCCGGAGCAGATGATTCGCGAACTGGAGGAGGCACAACAGGGAGTTGCACCGTTCAATGCAGACAAGCATGCAGCCAAATGGCCTGTAAAAAAGCATGACCATGTACTAATCCCGGCCGGTACCATACACTGTTCGGGTAAAAACAGCATGGTGCTGGAGATCAGTGCTACCCCGTACATATTTACATTCAAGTTGTGGGACTGGGGGCGACTTGGCCTCGACGGATTACCCAGAGCCATCAATATCGGCCACGGAAAGAAAAACATCAACTACAGCCGGCGTGAGAAATGGGTTGAACAAAACCTGATCAACAGAATTGAACAAATTGGCGAGGGCGATGGATGGACTGCCGAAAGGACGGGACTGTACGAAACCGAATTCATTGAAACACACCGACACTGGTTCACTAAAACAGTCTGGCACCACACCAACGGCAACCTGAATGTCCTGAATCTGGTGGAGGGAAGGGAAGTCATAGTGGAAAGTCCCTCCGGTGCGTTTGAGCCGTTCGTGGTACACTATGCAGAAACATTCATTGTTCCTGCTGCTGTCGGGGAATATACTGTCAGACCCTGGGGAGAAGCCACCGGAACACAATGCGCCACCATCAAGGCATTTGTAAGACCGTAACATCTATTAACGAACCAACCTTCTGTCACAACATGAGCAGTCAAGACTCTACCAACATGCGCACCGTTTATATGCTGACCGCCGTGGCAGCACTCGGGGGCCTACTCTTTGGCTACGACACCGCTGTCATATCCGGTGCTATCGGCTACCTGAAGACCAGATTCGAATTGTCGGCGGTCATGACCGGCTGGGCGGCGTCCAGTGCTATCATCGGCTGTATATTCGGCGCCATGTTCGCGGGCTGGGCCAGCGACAGGTTTGGAAGGAAAAAAGTACTGATTCTGACTGCCATTTTGTTTCTCATTTCAGCAGTGGGGGCAGCTGTACCCGAAAGCCTGACCCAGTTTGCCGTGTTCCGCTTTATCGGCGGACTCGGAATCGGTGCAGCATCCATGGTTTCTCCGCTGTATATCACCGAGCTGGCCCCTGCTTCCATACGGGGCAAACTGGTGTCATACTATCAGCTCGCCATCGTAATAGGCATACTGGTTATTTTCTTCGTCAACACGCTGATACAGGCATCAGGCGACGAGGCCTGGAACGTAGCCTATGGATGGCGCTACATGATGGCTTCGGGCATACCCCCGGCCCTGTTATTCCTTGTTTCGCTGCTCACCGTGCCGGAAAGTCCGCGCTGGCTGTGCCGCGTGGGTCGGGATGAGGAGGCCCTCGACATCCTCGCCAAAATCAACGGTGCCAGTCGCGCCAGGGAAATACTGAACGAGGTCAGAGAAACTCTTCACGAAGAACAGGGTACGTTGAGGGAGCTTTTCACAGGCCGGTTCAAAAAAGCCATTTTCGTGGGTATCGTCCTGTCGGTATTCTCCCAGGTGCAGGGAATCAATGCGATTATGTATTATGCCCCTGAAATCTTCAAGGCCGTAGGTGCAGGCACCGATGCTGCCTTTCAGCAAACCGTCATTGTGGGCATTATCAATGTACTGTTCACATTTGTGGCAATACACTGGGTTGACAAATGGGGTCGGAAAACCCTCTTGCTCTGGGGAGGTGCCGGTATGGGTATCAGCCTGCTGCTCGTCGGAATCGCCTTCAGTTCGGGCTGGACAGGCTACGGACTGCTGATTTGCATTTTGTTGTACATCGCGAGTTTTGCGGCCTCTTACGGTCCGGTCACCTGGGTTGTCATTTCGGAGATATTCCCTATAAAAATGCGGGGGGTAGCCATGTCAGTAGCCACTTTTGCCCTGTGGGTAGCCGTCTATATTGTCACTCAGTTGTTCCCGGTACTGCTCGAACAGGCCGGACCAGCCAATACCTTCTTCATCTTCTGCGCCATGTCGGTGCTGGCCTTCCTGTTTGTCCTGAAACAGACTCCCGAGACCAGAGGCCGCACATTGGAAGAAATCGAAAAATCCTGGTAAACCTTCAATCCATGAAACTCAGACACCGCTATTTACTCCTCTTCGCGCTGCTGCTCACATGCTTACAGGCGCACGCGCAAAAGAAACCCGTTGACTATGTTGACTGTATGATTGGCAATCACGACAGTCGCTGGATGCAGTTTCCGGGCGCTTCCATGCCGTTCGGCATGGTAAAACTGAGTCCCGACAACCAGCGTCAGGGCTGGAAGGCCGGTTATGAGTACAACATTGAAAACATAGCAGGATTCAGCCACATCCACTCCTGGACGATGGACGGGCTCCTCATGATGCCCACCACAGGTCCTTTGCAGATCGTTCCCGGCGACGAACAGGATCCGGACGGCGGATACAGATCGCGAATAAGACATGAAACAGAGGTAGCCACACCAGGCTACTACTCCGTCTTTCTGGAAGACACAAAAATAAAGGCAGAGCTCACAGCTACCACCAGGGCAGGATTTCAGCGCTACACCTTCCCCAGGTCCGACAATGCACGGGTAATGATTGACCTGCAGATTGAATCGGAATACGGAACAGAACTCACCGATGCACATATTACCAAAGTAAGCGACCGGGAAATTCAGGGTTATACCAACCAGCAGAGTCACCGAGGCGCCGGCTGGAATGAATACCAGCTTTATTTTGTTATCCGATTCAGCAAGCCCTTCAAGGCACTGAATGGCTGGAACAGAAACGGGATTCAGCGCGATGTTCAGAAACTTCATTCTGGCTGGGATCACAGCGATTTTGGCGCTTTTGTGGAGTTCCAGACCCGGCAGGACGAACAGATTCTCGTACAGACGGGTATTTCATTTGTGAGTATCGAACAGGCACGGCTCAATCTCGACACCGAAATAACTCTGCCCTTTGGCTGGGATTTTGATGCTGTTTACACTGATGCCAGTGAAAAGTGGAATAATTTGCTGAGCGCCATACAAGTGAAAGGACGCGATGAAACCGATCTGAAGAAATTCTACACCAATCTGTACAGGGTATATGTCGGCCGTACCATTTACAGCGACGTGAACGGAAAGTATGTTGACATGTATGAAAAAGTACAGCAACTGACAAATCCGGATCTGCCCATGTACGGTGGCGATGCATTCTGGAACACCTTCTGGAATCTCAATCAGGTCTGGACACTGGTTACTCCCGATATAGCCGACAAATGGACAGCCTCCCTGCTGGAATTCTACGACAAGGGTGGATGGCTCTGCAAGGGTCCGGAAGGACTGGAATATTCCGGTATTATGGTCGCCTCACACGAGATAGAACTCATCGTGAGCAGTTACCAGAAAGGAATTCACAGGTATTACGATCCGGAACATGCCTGGAGGGCCATGTATCATAACCAGACAGAGCAGGGAATTGCACATCCCGGAGGCGGATTTGCCGGCAACCGCTGGCTCGACCAGTATCTCAGGTTCGGCTATGTGCCACACGATTACGGACCCGTTTCCAATACCCTCGAATATGCTTTTGACGATTGGGCAGTATCGCAGATGGCAAAAGCACTCGGGAAAAAAGACGACTACTGGTACTTCAAGCGCCGTGCACACAACTACCTTAATATATGGGACTCCTCAGTGGGTTACATGAATATGCGGCAGGCAGACGGGAACTTCAAACAACCCTTTGAGAAATACTGCTGCTCAACCTTTCTTGGACAAGGCTGGGTGGAAGGCAACGCCTGGCAATACAGCTGGTTTGTACCACACGACCTGAAAGGACTCATCAAACTGATGGGAAAAGATGAATTCAACCGCAGGCTGGATGAAGGATTCGTGACCTCCCGGAAATGGAAATTCAACTCCGAATACACCGACGAGAACAGTCTGCTCGCCATGGGGGTACTACCCATCAACCACGGCAACCAGCCCAATATGCAGGCAGCCTATCTGTTCAACTACTCCGGCAAACCCTGGCTCACTCAGAAATGGGCCCGCGAGATCATGGACGTGTTTTACGGCAGCGGTCCGCTCGACGGATGGCCCGGAGATGAAGACCAGGGACAAATGGGCGGATGGTACGTGATGAGCGCCATGGGACTCTTTGAGATGCGCGGCGGATGCGACGTGGACCCCGTTTATGAACTCGGAAGTCCGATTTTTGATGAAGTGGTGATTAAACTCGATCCTGCATACTACCCTGGCGGTACTTTCACCATAGAAACCGTCAATAATTCAAAGGAAAACAGGTATATACAGTCTGCCACACTCAATGGAAAACCACTCACAAAGCCCTGGTTTTATCACCGGGAACTGGTTGCCGGCGGCAAACTGAGCATCGTGATGGGCCCCGAACCCAATGAAAAGTGGGGAAGCGGAGAGAATGACGCTCCTCCTTCCATGACCGATGAGAACTGACCAGGCATGATAAAGCGGATCGCCATATTGTACATTTGTTCTCTGGCCTGCGCCTGCAGTCAGCCAGACAAACTGTTTCGCCTGCTGGAGGCGGAGCAGACAGGTGTGCAGTTTGCGAATACCGTATCCGAGGGCGACAGCCTTAATATCCTCAACTACGTTTATTACTACAACGGCGGCGGAGTAGCGCTGGCAGATCTGAACGGCGACGGACTCGATGATATCTTTTTTACCGGTAACGAGACCTCCTGCAGGCTGTACCTCAACGAGGGCAGTTTGCACTTCAGGGATGTGACACGCGAGGCAGGGCTCGAAACCCGTGACTGGTGCACCGGCGTGACAGTTACTGATGTTAATGGCGACGGAATGCCTGATCTGTATGTATGTACCGCAGGCTACCCCGATCCGGAACGCAGAAAGAACAAACTCTTCGTACAGCAGGAACTCCGCGACGGTATTCCGGTATTCAGTGACGAAGCGACAGCTCGCGGCGTGGCAGACAGCAGTTACTCCACACAGGCAGCTTTTTTCGATTTCGACAAAGATGGCGATCAGGATCTGTATGTCATGAACCACGCCAACCAGCGTGAGTCGGTGAATACGCCGGCAACCAAAAAGACACACGGAGAAGGTACCAGCAACGACCATTTCTATGTGAATGACGGAAAAGGCCGCTTCACCGAGCAATCGCTCCGCCTCGGTATCAATACTGACGGTTACGGACTGGGACTGGCAATCGGAGATGTCAATGATGACGGATGGGAAGATGTTTATGTCTCCAATGATTTCATTTACAACGATTTACTGTGGATAAACGACCATGGAAAGAGATTTGTCAATCTGATTGATTCGTTCATGAATCACCAGTCGTACAACGGTATGGGCTGCGACCTCGCGGATATAAACAACGACTCCCGTTTGGATTTGATTGTGGTGGATATGCTTCCGGAAACCACCGAGGGTCGAAAAAAGATGATCGGCGACCTCACCTGGAGCAAAGCAGAACTGATTGAGCAGGCTGGTTACGCGCCACAGTACATGCGCAATACCCTTCAACTGGCTGCCGACGGACGAAACCCGGGCGAAACCACTTTCTGCGAAATCGGACAAATGGCCGGCATTGCCGCCACCGACTGGAGCTGGGGACCGCTTCTCGCCGATTTTGATAACGACGGATGGAAAGACCTGTTCATCAGCAACGGCTATTACCGCGATATTGGCGACAAGGATTTCATTGATTATACCAACAACCTGTTCATGTTCAGGAGCCGGGAGGAGACCGACCGGCAAATGATACCCGAAATCAGAAAACAAAAAGCACGCCGATTACCCAACAGGATATTCAGGAACAAAGGTGACCTTTCCTTCGACCCCGTGTCGTATCAGTGGGGCATAACGCAGCCATCCTGCTCCAACGGTGCAGCATATAGTGACCTGGATAACGACGGCGACCTCGATCTGGTAGTAAACAACCTGAACGAAACAGCGTTTATTTATGAGAATACGACAAACAAAAAACTGAAAAACAACTTTTTGAAAATTAAAAATAACAACAATATTTCAATTTCGCGTGTGCGCGTACATGCAGGCAGACATACGCAGGAGGTGGTGGCACATCGCGAGCGCGGTTTCATGTCGGCGGTCAGTGATGTAATTCACTTTGGTCTCGGTGTGTTTGCCGGGGCAGACTCTGTCGAAATCACCCTCGCAAACGGAAAAATACAGAAACTGTATCAGGTTGCTTCCGGACAAACCATTCAGGTGAATCCGGCAGAAGCAAAACCGCCTGTCAGGCTCGAAAAAGAGGCCATTCAAACATGGTTTTCAGCGGTGAAGGCAATTACGGGACTTGAGTATGTACATCACGATGATCCTTTCAGCGATTTCCAGTACCAGCCACTGCTGCCTCACAGGCTTACCGGACAGGGACCCGTACTTGCTACCGGCGATCTGAATGACGATGGTATTGACGACTGTTTTGCCGGAGGAGGCAAAGCACAACCGGGAATCATATATCTGCAGAAACCGGAGGGTGGTTTCGTATCCCGGCCGCTTGAGGTGAAAGCCCCGGAGGGCAAATGTACCGATGCCTGTATCTTCGACGCCAACGGAGACGGGCTTGGTGACCTGTATCTGACATTCGGGGGAAATGAATGGCCCGGAAATGATTCTGTTTATCAGGATAGACTATACCTGAATCAGGGCAACGGACTACTTGTCAGAGCAGCTCAGGCGCTCCCCGCCATGTACAATCCCAAATCTTGCGTAACGGCTACCGATTTTGATCTCGACGGCGATATTGATTTGTTTGTGGGTGGTTATGTCGAACCATACCGCTACCCGACAGCCACCCGGAGCTATTTACTGGAGAATAACGGCGGCAAATTCACTGACGCAACAGATAAATGGAGTTCAGCGCTCAAAACACCCGGTATCGTTACTGATGCAGTCTGGGCAGACATGAATAATGACAGTCGCCCGGATCTGGTGCTGGCCGGAGAATGGATGCCTGTTTCTATTTATCAGCATGAAGGAAAGAAGTTTACCCAGAGCCCGGTTCGGGGAACACAGGGCTGGTGGCGAACACTGGAAATCTGCGATATCAATCTCGACGGATTACCGGATATTCTGGCAGGCAACTGCGGTCAGAACATGCGATACCGGGTATCCGAGGAAAAGCCGCTGATTCTTTACTCCGCCGACTTTGACGGAAACGGAAGTACAGATCCGATTATCTGTATTATTGAAAATGGGGAGACACCCATAGCCCAGCGACAGGAACTGATGAATCAGCTGAGCGGAATCGGATCGCGCTTTCCGCGCAATGCCCTGTATGCCGCAGCCACCATACAGGATATTTTCGGAGAAGAAAAAGTGGAGAAGGCGTGGAAAGGAGTTTGTGAAACCACGCAGTCCGTCTGCCTTTTGAATGAAAAAAATAAATTCAGGGTAATTCCGCTCCCCTACCCGGCCCAGTCAGCGCCCGTCAGCGATATGGTCACCGGCGATTTCAACAAGGACGGGTTTCCCGATGTGATAATCACCGGAAACTCTCGCACGCCCGTGCCTGCGTGGGGTTGGCAGGATGCTCTGAGGGGCATCATACTTGCCGGCGATGGCAAAGGCAGCTTTGCACCTGCAACTGCCCGTGTAACAGGATACTACACTGACGGAACAGGCAGCAGTCTGGCCATGCTCCGGGAGTCAACGGGAAGGCACCTCCTGCTGACTGGTCTGTTAAACCGTGAAATCAGCATTTTTGAATCAAAACTCGAATAAACGAATCCCCGAAAACAAACAACAAAGTCTTTTTTTAACGCATTAATTTTTTAACATGAAACTCAAGAGTTCACTTTCGTTCCTGCTCGCCGGCGTGGCGATGTCAACAGCGCTCTGGTTCACAGCTTGCAAGAAAGAGGAAAAAGCAGCTCCGGTGATCACACTGTCTGCATCCACTTACACAGGCAAGATTGGCACCACGGCTACCACCACCGCAACGATCACCGCCGAGGCTGGTCTGCGCGCACTCCGTATCACCAAGTACAACGGTGTAACAGTAGATGCCACCTTTGGCACCAACGGTACGGAAACGTATAATCACAGCGATCACACCCTGAACTACGTACTGACAGACGAAGGTCTGGCAGCGCCTGTGCGCTTCAAGTTTGAAGCAGAAGACAATGATGGCAAGGTAACAACAGCCGACTTCATCATCACGACTGAAGTAAGCGTGCGCTACCTCCTCACTACCTACAACTGGCAGTGGAAATCCAAACTCGGCAAGTGCCTCGACAGCGACCCCGAGTCTGAGCAAATCGTTGACTGCGAGAAAGACAACTACTACGTGTTCAACACAGATGGTACGTTCAAACTGGAGTATGGCCCCATCACTGGCGGAACAGGTTCTTGCCAGTTCGACGGCTTCCGCACCGGCGACACCTGGACGCTGAATGCTGACGAGACAGAACTGACCATCAAATCACCGAGCATATTCGACCCGAATGATGTTCTCGTTGAAGTGTACAAAATCTCTGAATTTACCAACTCAACCATCAAATCGAAGCAGACTATTGATCTGAGCGTATTTGGATGCGTAATTTACGACTGGAAATTCGAGTGGACTGCGAAGCCGAAATAGTTTTTTCGACTTGCGGATGAGAAGAAAGGCGCGGGCGTTACTGCCCGCGCCTTGTTTTTTGTCCCAAAACGGGTTAATCCTATTTTACCAATACAACAATCCTTGATGTTCTGATATTGCCCGAAGTGATCATCACATTGTAAAGACCATCCGTGAAACCGGATAACGACAACCTGAGCTGAGTTTCTCCGTCCGAATGACGGGATAATACCTTCCTGCCTGTCATATCAAATACCTGTACATCTGTTTCCTGACCGGAGAGCTCGCCCGGTACAACAATTGAAATCCATCCGCTGGTCGGGTTCGGAAATATGCGAATTTCGTCAGCCAGTACCGGATTATCCGTAGCGGAGGTATTGCTGATCGTGAATGTACGGGTGACAGTGCAATCGTTGTCGTCCGTTACTACCAGCGTATATTCACCCGCAGGTGAGCCCGATAAATCCTGTGCTGTGGACACCTCCTGTCCGTTCAGCAACCAGGAGTAAGTCAGCGGGGGAAGTCCTCCATTCACGTCAACCAGGACGGCGCCAATCGTCTGGAAATTGAAGTCGTTGATGACTGTATCCACGTCCACGACAATTTCAGGGAATATGGTGATCTCAAAAGAGCAGGATCCTTGATTTCCGTTGGCATCGGTGTACGAATAGGTATTCGTGGTAGATCCAACAGGGAACACAGATCCAATAGGCAAACCTGCCACCAGGTCGAAACTTCCGCCCAGGTTCAGACAGTTATCGGAGGCCGTCGGAGCCTGATATACTACCTGACGATTTTCATAACAGAGCGCCAGACTGGTCGGACAAATCAGTGCGGGTGCACTGTTGTCAACGATTGTAACCGTTATGGTGTCGCGGGTACTGTTTCCGGAGTTATCGGTTGCAATAACAATAACCTGATGGTTACCCAGTTCGGAGCAATTGAATTCATTGGGCAACGACGTGAATGATCCGAAGCCGCAGTTATCAGTAACCTGAATATTCAGATTCTGCTGAGTCAGGAATATATTCCCTTCAGGTCCGATTGCCACAACCACATCATCGGCCACCACAACTGGCGGTATCTGATCAGTAGAGGAAACGTTAACTGACGCGACCGCTGTACAGCCATTGTCATCCGTTGCAACGGCGTTGTAAATTCCTGCCTGCAACCCGGTGGCTGTCAGGCCTGACTGTCCGTTGCTCCATAGAACGGACGAAGTTCCGGTGCCACCAACTACAGTTACAGCAGCTGCTCCCTCGGGGGCATTGGCACATGAGGTAGGCGTGTTGGACGCCTCCAGTACGAGCAGCAAAGGCGGACTCGTCAGCTCGGCTGCAATAACAGCCACGCATCCGGCCTCATCCGTCACCGATACATAATGTGTACCCCCAGGAAGATTACCTGTCGAAGCAATCGTGGATCCGTTACTCCAGTTGTAGGTATATTGTCCGCCGGATCCGCTGATAAGTACCGTTGCAGAACCATCTGAAGAGTTGGAACAGAGTGGATTGGAGAGCAACAGATTGGCTGTCAGATTACACAGTCCCGCTGCTACTTCAACTGACTGAACATCTTCACAGCCGTTTTCATCAATGACCGTGACAGTATAAAATCCCGGAGCGAGACCTGAAACAGACTGATCGCTGGATCCGTTACTCCAGTGGAATGTATAATTGCCAACACCTCCGGTAGGATTAACCGTTGCCATACCGTCGAAGATATTTGAGCCTGTTGTAGGAGTTCCTGACGCATTGGCCTGAAGCCTTGTCGGTTCAGACACAAGGAATGTCTGCACTTCCTGGCAATTCAGACTGTCTGAAACCGTTACAGCATATTGTCCGACAGGCAGCGAATTAATGGAAGTTCCGGTTTCCCCTGTACTCCAGAGAATATTGACCGGGTTTTCACCGCCCTGAATAACGAGAAAAGCTTCGCCGTTACTCAGCCCGTTACAGGTGACACTTCTGACAACGATTTGTGTCTGAAGCGTACAGTTTACACCATTAACGTTCACCGTTTCCACAGCAGTACATCCAACGGCATCTGTGACAGTAACCGTATAGGCTCCGGGTGCCAGACCCGTCAGAGTGGAAGTTGTATCACTGTTACTCCAGTTAAAAGTGTAGCCGGGTGTTCCTCCGGATGGATCTGCGGTAGCTGTCCCGTCTGAAGCACCAGCGATCAACTGGTCAGTACCGGAAGTATTGGGATCAACAGGAGTTGGTGCACCTACAATGGCTGTGACAATGGCCGAACATCCCTCTCCATCGGTGACTGTTACGACATAGGTACCTGCGCCCAGATTGCTGTTTACCTGTTCGGTACCACCATTATTCCACTCGTAGAAATAGACACCATTTCCACCAACCGGAACTGCGGTTGCACTGCCATCCTGAGATTCAGCACATCTGGCATCCGTCAGATCAGCTATAGAAGCAGAAACCGGATCATATTGATAGACGGTAAACAAGGCAGTACTGGAGCATCCGTTACTGGTATTGATGACAAACACACTGTAGTTGCCCGGGTCGGTAACCGGAAGGAATGCCTGATTGCCGGTAGAAGTGGTATTGCCTCCGGGGTGTGTCCACTGGTGTGACATAACAACCGGATTTCCCACACTGGAAGCCAGCAGGTTTATCGAGGAGTTATTACAGTTGAGGTGCGTTGTTACGCCGAGTGTGGTGCCGGGAGGCGTCGTATTGAGCACGACCTGCGTGGTGGCCGTTGAAATACAGCCATTGGGAGCCGTTACCACGATATCATAGTCGCCCAGCTGCGTTGTTGTTGTAACAGCTTGTGAGGAAACAAAACCGTTTGGCCCCGACCAGGAATAAGTAACCCCGGGAACGGTTGAGCTCACACTGATTGTTGCGATATTCCTGTTGCAGGTGATATCGCCGCCAACTACCGATATTTCGGGCGGATTGGCATTATTGACAACCTGTACAGTACCAGTACTGGTACACCCTGTTTCACCGTTGGTAATCGTAACGTGATAAGAGCCTGCCACATTTACCACCGGATTTTGCTGCGTTGAAACAAACCCGTTCGGCCCTAACCATGAGAAAGAGGGGGCATCAGCATCTGTGATCAGCCTGATTGTGACACTTGGATTCGTACAGGTAGTCGTTCCACCGGTCAGGTTTACAGAAGGAGGTGTCACGCGCGGGCGCACGACGGCATTGGAAACGCTGGTACAGCCATTATGCAGATCCGTTACACGTAAAGAATAAGTACCGGGGGCATTTACAAGAGGTGTCAGGGTGGTTGCTCCCGATACAATATTGCCACCGATCAGCGTCCTCCAGAAATAGGAATAGTTTGGCCCGGATGATCCGGATCCTTCCAGCTGTACTTCAGTAACAATACAGGTAAGTACCTTGTCTGGTCCGGCTTCAGCCAGCGGCGGCGTCAGATTACCCGGCACCTCGACTATGGCTGTGTCCCGACAGGCAACGCCTCCGATGAAATTCTGTACGATAAAAGCGTACTGACCCGGCCTGTCGGCAATAGCCGTGATAGCATTACTGATTACCTGTCCGTCGGGATTAAGCCACCTGTAAGAAACAGTGTTTCCGGTAGTGGAACCCACGCCCGACAGCGGTACCGAAGTGACAGCACATGTAATCGTATCAGGTTGTTGTACTACGGCCTTTGCAGGAATCCTCACGAGGGTGAAATTCACGATACTGTCGCAACCATACTGAGAGATGAGCGTTTCCTGAAACTGGCCGGTTTCGCAATAGATCAGCCCGTTGATTTCATAACACTCATCTTTACACAGGTATTTTACGGGAAGGGTGACCTGATTCAGAGGCAGCACGCGCAGGGTTTGTCTTACCACGCTGTCGCAACCTATATAAGAGTCGTATGGAGTTGAGGTGAGTGTATAGACGCCGGGAGCAGCGAGAATGGTATGCGGTTCTTCCGGCCATTCGTATGGAATCTGTTCGTAGCAGACAATTTCGTTGGGCAGGATGGTGGGTGGAATAGGCACGTTTGACACCGGGAAGCATCTGGTAACCGGCGCAGAGCAGGCGTTTGATACAGATACACACACGTTACCTCCGGCATTTCCGAAAGTAATCTCAACCGAGTTATTGTTTCCGGTGGCCGGGAGTGTGACTACGTTACTTCCTCCGTTAATTTTAGCCCCTGCCGGTGCCGACCAGGTGTAAGAAACGGCATTGTCCACCGGAGGTATAGTGTAGGTATCAGTACCCTGCGGGCATACTGTGGGGTTTCCGGTAATCTGGTCAACTGCGCCCAGCGGGGGTGCTACTGTGGAGCCACTGACTACGGAAATCGTATAAGGGCACATGGAGCCATTGTAGCCGTCAACAACGAGCTGGTAACGCCGTCCGACAACGAGCCCGGCAGCCTGAACAAGAAACGCACCATTGGGATTCAGAAAAACTGGTCCCGGCACACAAGTAATAGTAGTCAGACAGTTATCAACGATGGCAGCCTCGAGGCCGGTACCGGTTGTACATGTACCCGGTGTTATGGCAAAGAGAATATTGGTGCTTCCTGCGATGAAGCCAAACCAGTTGGGATTTTCGACCACCAGATCTCCGTGACAGAGGGCCGGGTGAAAACCTGGAGGTGCTACAATGGAGGTATTTCCTGTCGCCCCGTTCAGGTCGCAGGTAATACAGGTAGCAGCGCAACTGTAGGAGAAGTAGGGAGGAGACTGACAGGCAAAGAGACCCTGAGCGGATACACCTGCAATGCCTGTAAGCAAGAGTGAGATTGTGAAAATGAGCCTGTTAAGCATAATCGGTTGTTTAAAGATGAACATGGCAGCAGACTGAATACGGGATATTCAGGGGATTAAGGAGAGCGGTGACAATTTTCTTACTATCTGACAGACAGCCGGAATGTCACTAACCAGATTACGGAGCAAGTAACTGAAAATCAAAAATCGGGCCACAGTAATAGCAACCGGACAAAAAGTTCGAATCTATGCAAATGTAGAGTATAATTTGGCTTATTTCAGTTATATTAAAAAAAAATTAATCCTTTTTTTCCTTATACAATTTGATTTGCTCGGGACTGCCAAGTACCAGAATACACATATCACTATCGAGAACGGTTCGGGTAGCCGGGTGTAGTTCGAAGCGGCCATTAGGGTAACGAATAGCGACAACCGGCGGCAAATCGGTGGCTATAAAGTTGATTTCCTCAATGCTCATTCCGCGAAAATCCTTTTTGATATCGAGCACAGGGATTTCCTCCAGCATCAAATCGTGCGGCTGCATGTTGGCTAGCAGACTGATATACTCAATTAAATCGGGTCTTTTGGCAAGATTGGCCATGAAGAAACCGCCTATTCTTTCAGGCAAAACCACATGGTCGGCACCCGCACGGTAAAGTTTGAGTTCATCTGCCGGTTTTGTTGCGCGGGCGATTATCTTGATCTGAGGGTTCATGCTCCGGGCTGTTATTACACCCGACAGGTTATTAGCCATTTCGGGAAGCGTAAGAATCAGGGTAGATGCCCTGATTATACCTGCGTTATTCAGTATGGCGTCTTCGGTAGCATCGCCCTCGATAAACAGAAAGTCTGATTCCTGCTCCAGCCAGTGAACCCTTCTGGAGTCTGATTCAATAATTACGAATGGTGTTTTCTGTTTTTGCAGTTCATTGCAGACCTCACCGCCGTGCCTCCCGAAGCCGCAAATGATTGTGTGCCCGTTCAGCTTGTTGATACGATCTATGATGTTTAACTCCATAAATATGTGTCTGATTTCAGGGTCTGCGAAAATACTGAAGATAGTGGAAACTGAAAATGTAAATAGCCCGATGTTGAATAACACCAGAAAGGATGTGAAAACCCTGCCTTCATGACTCAGCGGGATAACCTCACCAAATCCCACCGTAGAAAGGGTTATCAGACTCATATAGTAGGAGTCGAACCACGACGAACCCTCTATGATACGGTAACCCAGCATTCCCGCCACAACAGCCAGGGCCATCCATGCGATAGCGACACGGAGCCTTTTGATAGAAGAAACCAGGTTTTTTCTGTTGGCGGGCCTTGTTTTGGAGAGATCAGGCAGTTTGAAAAGCCAAATCAGCAGCCTTAATGAAGACAGTATGTTCATCAGTCGAAAACACCCACTACAATTCCATCGGAAGACTTGATATTGCGCACATTCAGCACGCGCTGATTCATAACAAGCGGAATCGTCTGGGGTGTTGTGGTTGGAAAATACATATCAACACCGTTCAGGAAGGAAAAGCCGCCAAAGGCTCCGACCGGGGTCAATTCTGTTACTCCGTCGCCGTCGTCGTACAGGAAATACGTGATGGCAGTCTTTGACGGGCTTGCATACTGTGGAGTTGACAATACGGAGTTCGCTGCGGTGAGTGTATCACGTCCGTTTACAACTGCCTGACTACCGGAAAAAACATTCAGAACTGTTTGTCCCGGTGAACCGGGCAAACCGGCGAGAAGCAAACCGGCCAGTGACGGAGGCGGCGGAATGGTGCGCAGATAGACAAAACTGTTGAGATGAACGATTGGCTCCCTGAAGTAATGGATAGTCCGCTGAGCGGGTGAAGCCGGTATGGCAACAAATTCGAATGTAGTACTCGCCTTGATATTTTCAGGGCCCCATTTGCCGGCTGCATCGGTCGTAAATGTAAAATCGGGGGTAGTTTTTACCCGTTCGCCCGTTGCAGGGTCTGTCTCCCATATCTGAACAGTAGCGCCTGCCAGCGGGGTGTTTTCTCCGAAGAAAAGTACTTTCCCTGCGACACATACCAGCGGGCCCTGTACCTTGATTTCAGTTGTTGGCGGCAGCGTATTATGGAAAAACTGCCACACGGCAGTGAATGACTCCTTGCTCGTTGCCACCTCGTAGTGATCCTTTCCGCTCAGCTGTACGTTCTGTGCTCCGGAGATATTACCCCCCTGAACAATTTCATCCTCTGTACTCCATATATTGAGTGTTGGCTCGGTTCCACCCGGTCCGGCGGCTGCCGGCTGAACAGAAGAACCGATGTGCACATATCCGTCCACTTTGGCTGCCCTGACCGGATCTGACAAATAAGTGTAACACACGCCACCACCGGCACTGTGACCTATCAGTCGCACCTGAGTAGCTCCGGTTTCCTGCAATACCTGATCAATAAACTGGTCGAGCAACTGAGGTGTATTGCCCCCAAGCTGGTTCAGACTGTTCCAGTCAAAAGCGTGAATAAACTTGCTTTTATATCCGTTAGTATGAAACAACTGCTGGAATTTCGTCCAGGTGTCACCGGAAGCCAGGAAACCGTGCACCATGACCACCGGATAAAAGCAGGTGTCGCAGCCTACCGGAGTAGCCGGAACCTCCCTTTCTTCCACCAGATCGGCAGATCCGGGGAGTGAACTGCAGGAAAACAACAAAAAGGCAATAAGAAAGTAAATCAGTCGCATGTTGGTCAGCTTTTCTTAAATTAGTGACAAATATCAGAAATTCCGCAACGATAACCAAAAAATTGCCTGTTTAGTTCAAAAGCTGCCTTTTTATTCGTCTGTGGCAGGCTGTTTACTGGAAATCTCCGCCTGATGAACTGATCTGACTGCGCGACCGGAGGGATCATTCAGGAGCCGGAATGATTCGTCCCAGGCGAGTGCAGCCGGTGTAGAGCAGGCTACCGATGGCACCGATGGCACACAGGCGGCGGCTGCGTCGGAGGGGAAATGCTGACTGAAGATACTCCTGTAATAGTATTCCTCCTTGCTCATGGGCGGATTTACCGGAAAACGATATCTGGCATTTGCCAGTTCCTCATCAGAAACAGACAGTGATGTTACCGTCCTGAGTGTATCAATCCAGTCATACCCCACCCCGTCAGAGAACTGCTCTTTTTGTCGCCAGGCAATTTCCGGGGGCAGCAAGTCTTCAAATGCCGTTCGAAGCAGCCATTTTTCTATTTTTCCGTCTCCCGGGCGTTTCGCTTCCGGGTTTTGTCTCATGGCAACATCCATGAACTCCTTGTCGAGAAACGGAACACGCCCCTCTACACCCCAGGCGGCGAGCGACTTGTTGGCCCTCAGACAGTCGTACAGGTGCAGTTTTTCCAGTTTCCTGACGGTTTCATCGTGAAATGAACGTGTATCCGGTGCTTTGTGAAAATAAAGGTATCCTCCGAACAGTTCATCGGAGCCCTCGCCTGACAGTACCATCTTGATACCCATGGATTTAATCACACGTGCAAGCAGATACATGGGCGTGGATGCGCGCACGGTAGTCACATCGTAGGTTTCCAGGTGATAAATAACATCCTTGATCGCATCCAGTCCCTCCTGGATTGTAAAATGTACTTCATGATGCACTGTTTTCAGATGATCAGCCATTAACCGGGCGGCTGCCAGATCAGGAGAGCCTTTCAGTCCGACGGCAAATGAATGCAGCTGAGGCCACCAGGCCTCCGTCTGGTTTTCCGATTCTATTCTTCTGGGAGCATATTTTTTGGTAATCGCAGCAATAATGGATGAATCCAGTCCGCCGGAAAGCAGCACTCCGTACGGCACATCCGACATAAGCTGCCGCCTCACAGCACTCCGGAGTGCCGATCGTATCTCATAGATATCTGCGAAATTGTCTTTGACCGCCTCGTAATCGGTCCACTCACGGTGGTACCACCTGATCGGTTCGTTACCCGACTTGCTGTCAAGATAGTGACCAGGAGGAAATTCCTGTATCTGCCGGCACACCCCTTCGAGTGCTTTCAGCTCGGAAGCCACATAGAAGCGCCCTTGCTCGTCCCACCCCATATACAATGGTATGATTCCAATATGATCGCGGGCGATGAGCCATGAATCGGTGCGCATATCATAGAGCGCAAAGGCAAAAATACCGTTCAGTTCCTCCAGAAAACCTGCGCCCTTTTCGTCATAAAGAGCCAGGATTACCTCACAGTCGGACTCAGTGGCAAACTCATAGCTGTCCCTGAAACGCGCTCTGACAGATCGGTGATTGTAAATCTCCCCGTTCACAGCCAGCACAACCTGTCTGTCGGGCGAATATAGCGGCTGACCTCCCGAGGCCGGATCAACAATAGCCAGTCGTTCATGCGCCAGAATGGCTTTGTCGCAACTAAAAACTCCGCTCCAGTCGGGCCCCCTGTGACGCAACAATCTGGACATCGCCAGTACCTGATTTCTCATGGAATCGCCCTCATTACG
>JBEGNB010000318.1:0-3265 GCA_041182785.1 Bacteroidota bacterium | reverse complement strand
TTACTCATAAATTTCAATACAAACAGGCTGGAGGATAAAATCAGCATTAAACGCATTATAAACTCCTTCTCTTGAGTGCGATTCTGTGTAAAATCTGCGCAAAACATCTGTGTAAAATCTGTGAGAAACCAACACTAGAGGGGTGCCGGGAGTATCAAAAACAGGAGTTACGCAAAGGTAATTGCAGCGTTACGCAGAGTTACTTTCTCTGCGCAACTCTGCGGTTAAACAAAATGTGTTCGTATCGTACAAAATCATTCAGAGCAGGATGGATCAGCAAAAAAAGGTATTTTGGATGCCCCAGTGGAGCCACGCCAGGCCTGTTAACTCAGGCCGCTGTGTTCCCACGCTTGCTGGTGCTGCTGTATCAGTGCAGTTTTAGAATCTCGAAGAGCCTCCTGTACTGGTTTGTGCTATATGAAAATCTGTTTGGGTCAGAAGTCTTCATACCGAAAATATGAGGAAGATGCAGTTAGTCGGGGGATGTGTACGCTCGAAAGCTGTTTTCGCGTGATTGGCAGGCCGATTTTTTCATGCCTGCTTGTACCTAGATTTTTTCTGAAGAGATAGCTAACCTCGTCAACTCATTAATCAGGTTTTTTGTCGGATTGAGAAGAGGAGTAACATCTTCCCCATTGAAATCAAACAAATCGCCGTAGTCACCTTTCTGACGCCAGTCAAAGAGATCATTATAGAGCTTGCCTTCTTGGACGCTAATTACACCTGTTTTAACAAAGTTAAGCAAAAACTGTGTTTTTACTCCGGAATGTGTCTTTGTTTCAATTTTGTACAGCACCAGCAGTGCAGATACTGCATAATAAGCAGCGTAATACAAGCGGTTAACGGAGGCATTCCACTGATTATTGGCTACAAGCAGTTCTGCTGCCCTTAATGCTTCTTCTGACTTCTGTAGCCGATATAGAGCATATGCTTTCCTGTCAGTATCAGTCATATCCGGATCCCTTCTTTTTCAATATTTAGTAAAAGTGGGGTTGTGCGGCCGTGACTATACCACTCTGACTTTGAATATACAAAAGTAGATATTGCCTGACCGTACTTGAGTTCAAGATCGAAAAGTTTGTGACGAAATACCTGTTCGGTTTTTAGTGTGGCCGCTCCGTCGGTCAGGATTAGTATATCCCAGTCGGAATCTGTACGGGCATCACCACGTGCTCTCGACCCGAAGAGAATTACCTCCGATTGAGGATCTATCTCTTTTACATACTCCTTTATTTTTTCAGGAAGTATATTCTTCAAATTTTCCATTTTAATTCCAAGATTTAGTGCAAATATACAGAAAAAAAGCGGATCCCGGAAATCCGGAACCCGCTTTTGTCATTCGTTCGGTGCCAAATCAGTTCCCCGGACAAATACCGGGATTCACCTCATGACCGGAATTCACAATGCTTTGGTATAGTCCTGCATTAATGTAAGAGGTCACATAGCTTATACCGGCACCATTCATAACTGTTGACATGTCGCGCAGATTATTTCTGGTGTCGAGCATAATACTGCCAAAAACCACCCGTATATCCGCATTGTCGGCCTGCTTGCCGCGGTTGGTGAGGTCGTAAAGCCCAAATTCCTGTACGAGTGCGCTCACGCGAAGTGCGTCGTTGTGGCTGTTCAGAGCCTGTCCGGAGAGGCTGTTGTACATGGATTGCAGTATTTCATTGCTGAACATACCCGGTGTGGCAAATGCCGGATCATGCAAACGGTACTTGTCAATCAGGCATCCCAGCATTTCAAAATTATCCTGTTCGGCAGCGTACAGGTGCCCGAAAATCTGAGTCCCCCAGCGTTCACTCAGCAACCTGGATATATCGCGTGCCATCTTGGCTTCCTCACGGGCAAACAGAAGAGCTGCGGTTTCTTCTGCAGACAGCGCCTCGGAGGCGTAGCGGCTGTTGAGGCACTCGCAAACCGGAGTCGGAATCACCGGGCCGCGATCGTCGGTAATCTGCTTGCCAACGCCCAACTGCCCGATCTGAACCGGGTCAACCTGACAACCTGTGAAGAAAATGAAAGAAGCGGCAAATACTGCCAGCGCAAGAACCGGGGCAAAACGATTATTTTTCATAGCGTAAATCTGTGTTGGTGAAAGAGAATGCTTCGGGGTACATTTGTCGCTGCAAAGGTGCGGCCAATCCGGGCTTCCCCGCTCTGATCCGCATTAACCCCGATAATGACGCTGGTTACTTTTGATGGTGATGTCAGATTTCAACCAGCTTTTGCTACATTTGCGCACTTCTTTTTACCCTGATGGCGAAGACAAAACAGGACAATTCCTCCGGTAAAGGCACAGTGACCCCGCTGATGCAGCAATACTTCCAGGCGAAGGCCCGGTATCCCGATGCGCTGCTGCTCTTCCGGGTGGGCGATTTCTACGAAACATTCGGGGAAGATGCCGTAAAATCAAGCAAGGCGCTTGGTATCACGCTCACCAGTCGCAACAACGGTGGATCCGATATCGAACTGGCCGGTTTCCCCTTTCATGCACTCGAAACCTATCTCCCGCGTCTCGTGCGCGCGGGCTACCGCGTGGCTATCTGCGAGCAGATGGAAAAACCGGTGCCGGGCAAGGTCGTCAGACGCTCCGTCACGGAGGTGGTTACGCCCGGGGTTACCACCGACGATTCGCTCCTCGAACACAACAACAACAATTACCTCGCCACGGTAGCCTACGGCAAAAATGAGCGGTACGGACTGGCATTTCTCGATATATCCACCGGCGAGTTCTTTGCCACGGAGGGCGACGCACCCGCAGTGGACAAGCTGCTCCAGAGTTTCAAACCGGCCGAAATTGTGCTGCCCAAAAGTCGTTTCAGGGAATTTACCGGGGTGTATGGCGACCGCTTTTATGCCAATACGCTCGAAGACTGGATTTTTACCACCGACTTCGCCCGCGAAAAACTGCTGAACCATTTCCAGACGGCTACCCTCAAGGGTTTCGGTGTGGAAGATCTCGAACTGGCTCAAATTGCAGCCGGGGCGGCACTTCACTATCTCGCAGCCACCGAAAACACCCGTGTATCGCATATAACCACGCTCAGCCGGCTGCAGTCCGATAATTATGTCTGGCTCGACCGGTTCACTATCCGCAACCTGGAGCTGGTACAAAGCAACCACGAAAACGGGGTGTCGCTGTTACAGGTGCTCGATCATACGGTATCGCCTATGGGCGCCCGCCTGCTCCGCAAATGGGTACTGCTGCCGCTGATGCAGCTCAATTCTATCCGCGAGCGACTCGACACGGTGCAACTGC
>JBEGNB010000317.1:0-2917 GCA_041182785.1 Bacteroidota bacterium | reverse complement strand
GCTCTACGGCATCAAGCGCAGAACCGCCGTTTTTAAGAATATTCTCTCCGATGGCAAGCGCAGAGTCGAGCGCAGCGGTATAGGCCACCTCCTTTTCCGGCGTCATGTTCGCCTTCGTTATGGTACCGGCACCGCCGTGAATAGCCAGACTGTACGCTCGCCGGGACTGTTTGTCGGGACTGGCCTCTTCACCGTTACCGGACGGGTTTGAACATGAAACAAGCGTCGAAATGATCAGGGCATGAGCGAATATCCTCGAATTCATCAGAATAATTGTTGAATAATGTGAATTTTGCATCGGGAATCCCGCGCGAGGTTCCCGATGCAATTTTATGAAGAAAAACATCAACAGGCTGGCAGAAATATCGGATAAGGAAGAGCGTCTTGTTGTCGGACTGATGTCGGGCACTTCCATGGATGGCCTAGATGTAGCCTTGTGCCGGTTTGCAGGATCCGGTTTCCAGACACAGGTTCAGGTACTGGCATTCGATTCCGTCCGGTACAATGATGTATTCAAGACCGAACTCCGCAAGGTTTTTGCCAGAAAGGAAGTGGATTTTCAGTTACTGGTATTGCTGAATGCCGCCGTAGCAGAACAGCACGCCGCTATTGTGAATAATTGTCTGAAAAACTGGAACGTTAATCCCGAATCGGTAGATCTGATTGCCTCACACGGACAAACAGTATTTCACGCTCCGCGCAGGCTGCACGGCATGCCGGACTACCCAAATGCCACCCTGCAGATTGGCGACGGTGACCATCTTGCCCGCCGAACAGGGATAATTACAGTGTCCGACTTCCGGCAAAAGCATGTGGCTGCCGGAGGAGAAGGTGCACCGCTGGCGCTTTACGGCGACTATTTTCTGTTTTCCAAATCAGGAGAAGACCGCTTTTTACTGAATATGGGCGGTATTGCCAATTTTACATACCTGCCCGGATCAGGCGATACCGACAAGGTATTCGCTACCGATACCGGTCCGGCCAATACGCTGATTGATACCTATATGCGCAGGTATTACGGCCAGCCATTTGATTTGAACGGACAGGTTGCAGAAAGCGGAACTGCCAACGGAATACTGCTGGCAGCCCTCCGGTCTGATCCGTTTTTTGGTCAGTCTTTTCCGAAGTCAACCGGCCCCGAACTCTTTTCGGAAGAATGGGTAGAAAAGCGTCTGCGGGAAACAGCTATTGAAATCACTCCGGAAGACCTGATTACAACACTGACCGAACTCACCGCACGAACCATCGCCGATGGACTTCTCAGCGTGGCAAAAGGCGGAGAGGCCAGTCTGTACGTCAGCGGTGGTGGCGCGCACAATCCGGCCATCATGGCTCGCCTGCGTGAATACCTGAATAACTGGCATATTGATACCATTGATTCACTGGGAGTCAGCGGTGATGCCAAGGAGGCCGTACTTTTCGCCCTGCTTGCCAATGAAACCATTGCAGGCATGCCGTACGAGGGAGCTTCGCTGGGCGGCATCCCACTCGTGGGTATGGGAAAAATTTCATTTCCCGACTGAATTTTCAAAACAGGCTGAGCAAAATAGCGTTAGCATTGTTTCATTGAAAGAACATCTCTTTTCACGAACAAAACAAAACTCAATTAAATGGCACACTTCAAACGCAATGCAAGCGCGGTATGGAACGGTACAGGCGCAGAAGGTTCCGGAGAACTAAACGGTCCGTCGGGCGTACTCTCAGGCACCCCCTACTCGGCAGCCAAACGCTTTCAGAACGAAGACGGCAAGGCGGGTACCAACCCGGAAGAGCTCATAGCCGCCGCACACGCCGGATGCTACATCATGGCACTGAGTTTCAGACTGTCGGGTGCCGGCTTCCCTCCGACGACGCTGCACTGCGAAGCAACTATTGATATGGATAACAGCAGCGGAGGATGGGCATTTGAAAAAATCACCCTCAA
Organism: Bacteroidota bacterium; assembly: GCA_041182785.1. GTDB lineage: Bacteria > Bacteroidota > Bacteroidia > Chitinophagales > Saprospiraceae > M3007. Next base: position 993 of record JBEGNB010000317.1, on the reverse strand, counting down.
CCTGGAGGCTGAAGTACCCGGAATTGATCATGCCCAGTTTATGGAACTGGCGGAAGCAGCCAAGTCGGGCTGTCCGGTAAGCAAGGCGCTGTCAGCTGTACCCATTGAACTAAACGCCACGCTGAAATAAAAACAAACAATCATGCCTAGAAATCACGAAATAGACTACAAAATCTTTGGCGAAGAAATGCAGGCCGTGGAGGTGGAACTGGATCCGACAGAGACCGTAATTGCGGAGTCGGGAAGTTTCATGTACATGGATAATGGCATCGAAATGGCTACCGTTTTCGGCGACGGAAGCGGCCAGACCGACAGTTTCTTCGGAAAAATCATGACGGCGGGCAAACGCCTGCTCACCGGTGAAAGCCTGTTCATGACCACCTACACCAACCACTCCAATGGCAAGCAGCGGGTCGCTTTCGCCGCACCTTACGCAGGAAAAATCGTACCGCTCGATCTGGCACAACTGAATGGAAAAATCATCTGTCAGAAAGACTCCTTCCTGTGTGCCGCAAAAGGTGTGCAAATCGGAATCGAATTCCAGCGCAAGCTCGGTACCGGCCTTTTTGGCGGAGAAGGTTTCATCATGCAGAAACTGGAGGGCGACGGCATGGCCTTCGTACACGCGGGCGGGTACGTGCTCGAGCGCGAACTCGGTCCGGGAGAACTGCTTCGGGTGGATACCGGATGTATCGTAGCCTTCACAGAATCAGTAGATTATGATATTCAGTTCGTAAAAGGGCTGAGAAATATGGTTTTTGGCGGAGAAGGTCTTTTCTTTGCGGTTCTGCGTGGCCCGGGGAAAGTGTGGCTCCAGTCATTACCAGTCAGCCGCCTCGCCGCCAAAATCATTTCCTATGGCATAGGCCCAAGGAAAGAGGAGGGCAGCATACTGGGTGGCTTCGGAGATCTGCTCGACGGTCGGTAAAGCTCGTAAACTGCGGGCCCCGGCTTCCGGAAAGGCCCGCAGTTTAATTTTTGAGCTATGGAAAT
>JBEGNB010000316.1:0-3490 GCA_041182785.1 Bacteroidota bacterium | reverse complement strand
AGGCAGTTTCTGGAGTTGGGCCAGGCCCAGCGCTGCCTGCATATCCGTGATTTTCAGGTTGTAGCCGAGTCTGGAGTAAATATACTTGTGGTCGTATCCGAAAGGCAAGTCGCCCAGTTGCCATTCAAAACGTCGTCCGCAGGTGTTGTCTTTTCCACTTTTGCAGAAACAGTCTCTCCCCCAGTCGCGAAAGCTCTCCATTATCTTTACCAGCCGGATGTTCTTTGTGTAAACAGCCCCTCCTTCGCCCATTGTGATGTGGTGGGCGGGGTAAAAACTCAGTGTTGCCAGATCCCCGAAGGTACCTACGTGTTTATCCTGGTATGTTGCACCAAGTGCGTCACAGCAGTCCTCAATAAGCCAGAGGTTGTGTTTGGCAGCAAATTCGGTAATGACAGCGAGATTATATGGATTCCCCAGCGTATGCGCCAGTATGATGGCCTTCGTTCGGGGGGACAGTGCTTCCTCCAGCTTTGTGACGTCTATGTTATAGGTGGGTATCTCAACGTCCACGAAAACAGGCTTCAGTCCATAGGAAACAGCCGGATTAATCGTTGTAGGGAATGAAACTGCAACAGAAATGAATTCATCTCCCGGCTCGAGTTTGCGGTCGCCAAGTTCATCAGCGGTTAGCGTTGCGAAAGCGACGAGGTTGGCAGAAGAGCCTGAATTTACCGTCATGGCTTTTCTGACCTGGATAAATTGTGCCAGTTCGCGCTCGAACTGGTCGTTAAACCGGCCAGTTGTGAACCATCCGTCAAGCGAGGACTCAACCAGATACTGGAGTTCAACGTGATCGAAAACCTTCCCGCTAACCGGGACATTATTAATACCGGGGCTGAACTGTCTATTGGCAAAAACCTCCTGATAGTATTCTCCGACCAGAGATTTGATCTGTGCCTTTAGTTCCTCGCCTTTTTCAGTCATTTCTTTGAAACAGTTGTAAGTCGTTCAAACAGAGTTCGTGTTGATCGCGCTGAAATTTCAATGCGTTCTTGTACCAGTTAATTGTCAGCTCCACGGCGGTTGATGTATCCCACCCGGGCTTCCATCCCAACTCATTGACCGATTTGCTGATATCCAGTTTCAGTAATCCTGCCTCATGCGGGGCATCTGCCGGCCGCGTGTAGCGGGCATTTCCCCCGCCCCAGGCAGCGATACACCTGTCCACCAGCTCACCCACCGACAATGAGTCATGGATATTGGGCCCAAAGTTATATGATTGTGAATAATTGGAAGGATTTTTGTGAAGCAATTCAGCCAGGAGCAGGTAACCGGAAAGGGGTTCCAGAACATGCTGCCAGGGACGAATTGCCGAGGGATTGCGTACCAGTATCTCTGTATCCTGGCTCAGGGCACGCACCACGTCGGGTATTATGCGATCTGTGGCATAGTCTCCCCCTCCTATTACATTGCCTGCGCGGGCCGTTGCGATGGCTTTCCCGTGTTTTGGGTAATCGTTCGGGTTGAAGAAACTGTTTCGGAAAGACTCCACTACCAGTTCAGTCGCAGCCTTGCTTGCGCTGTACGGATCATAGCCGCCCAGGCGATCGTTCTCGCGGTAGGGGTAGTGCCATTCGTTGTTGTGATATACTTTGTCGGTGGTGATTACCACTATGGTACAGGCATTTCGAATTTTTGTGGCCGATTCCAGCAGGTTGGATGTGCCCACAACATTTATTTCGAATGTTTCAGACGGATTTTTATAGCTTGCACGCACCAGTGGCTGGGCCGCCAGGTGAAATATTACGTCGGGTTCAAAAGCGCCGAGCTGTTTGTCAAGCGTTACTCTGTCTCTGATATCTGCTATAATACTTTCACATTTCAGCTTGTCAGATATCGAGTGGTACAGAGAAGGGCTGGTATCGGGTTCCAGGGAATATCCCTTGACTTTTGCCCCCATACTTTCAAGCCACAGCACAAGCCACGAGCCCTTGAAACCGGTATGTCCGGTTACAAAGACCTTTTTGTCTTTCCAAAAGCTGGTACTGTTCACCATTGTTTCCACGGTGCCTGATTATTTGACCACAATTCTTCGAGGTAGATTTTCTCCCGCAGTGTGTCCATAGGCTGCCAAAATCCCACATGCTTATAGCCTGCTATTTGATTGCTGTTCACAAGCTTTTCCATTGGCTCTCTTTCCCAGATAGTACTATCTCCGTCTATGTACTCCAGTACTGACGGAGACAGGACGAAAAAGCCTCCATTGATCATACTGCCGTTGCCCTCGGGCTTTTCTTTAAAGTTGGAAATCAGGTCGCCGTCAAACTCGAGGACACCGTATCTGCTTGGCGGATAGACAGCTGTCACAGTAGCCTTTTTGCCGTGTTTTTTATGAAAGATGATACTTTCTGCTATGTTCACATCACTCACACCATCCCCGTAGGTCATACAGAAACATTCATCATGCTTCACGTACTCCGCTATTCTTCCGAGGCGGCCACCGGTCATTGTTTTTTCGCCCGTATCTACCAGCGTTATCTTCCAGGGTTCACAATGCTGCTGATGAACATGCCTCGAGTTGTTCTGCATGTCGAGTGTAAGGTCAGAATTGTGCAGATAATAATTGGAGAAATATTCTTTGATCATATAGCCCTTGTACCCGCAGCAAATGATGAATTCATTGACTCCGTGGTACGAGTACATTTTCATGATGTGCCAAAGAATGGGCTTGCCGCCAATCTCAACCATCGGTTTGGGTTTCACAAGAGTTTCTTCACTCAGGCGGGTTCCGAGGCCTCCTGCCAGTATCACTGCTTTCATGATTGTCCGGATTTGAAAAACTTGGAGCTTGTTTAGGAGTTTCTGCCGATGGCAAAAACAGGTGTGTTTTTGACCCGGCCAGAGAATCCAGGGCAGGCTCCTGACCAGCTTTGTGCAAGATAGCTCGCCTGTGCAATGTGTTGTTCAGGCTCGGGAATATACTTGCCAGAAGTTGATGAAAAGAGAGGTATTCGTGTATGTTGCAAGCGTGTGTAAGAACAGTCTTGACACCAGTTTTGTCGGGTTTTCACTGGCGTTTTAGCAGTGCCTCAATTATTTCCCGGCCGGCGGATCCTGTACCATACAGGGAAGGCGTTTCCCGCTGCTGATCCGATCCGATGGCGCTGCAAAGCGTTTCAGCGATCCGGGTGGCCGAGGCACCTGTGAGTGTATTCCAGCCGGAGGCGGTGAGCTCTACCCATTCCGTTTCGTCGCGGAGGGTAATGCAGGGCTTCCGGTGGAAGAAGGCTTCTTTCTGTACGCCGCCGGAGTCGGTCGCGATGGCGGTGCAGTTGGTTTCCAGCCACACCATCTCCAGGTATCCCACGGGCTCGGTGAGGTGGAGGTTTGGCGGTATGGTGTGTCCTGCGCGGGCGAGCACGTTGCGGGTGCGCGGGTGCAGGGGCATCACGACGGGCAGTGGCGAGGTGGCCAGTCCGGCCAGGATTTCCCGCAGGCGACTGTCGTCGTCGGTGTTTTCGGCTCTGTGTATGGTACAGAGTATGAA
>JBEGNB010000315.1:0-3758 GCA_041182785.1 Bacteroidota bacterium | reverse complement strand
CACCTTCTCTGTGGGAGTGGCACCTGAATATAACCACCTCGACCCGACAACCTGGTCGCCGGATAATCCGCTGGCGCCCCAAAATCCGGAGATGCACTGGGGCTGGGTTTCCGGCTACCGTTTCGCAGCGATTGAAGGCGAAGCAGGCCCCAATCTGGACCAGCACTTTGAAATACACTCCATCGGCGATGCCAATTATTTCACACAGACGATAGCTACGGTGGCTGTGCAGGCGGATCCGGATACAAAGGTGATTCACCTCAATGCGGATTACTCCCTCGCAGTCAAGGATATCGGTTTGTCACTCGGACTTGTCAAGCACGGCACAACGGGTACGGCAGTAACCCTGCTGGCCAACTTCAGGGATGTGATTTTCACCGCTCTGGTAGCCAGTCATGTGGTGGATCCGGTTTTTGAAGGTTCTTTTGGACTCCTTGCGAACCCGGTCAGCTCCTCCGAATCGCCGGAGTTGCGTTTCTCGCTGCCCGCAGGCCATAATTTTTCCGTGAAATTGACAGATATTGCCGGAAAGGAGATCGTGAATCACCAGCTTGAATCCGGCGAAAACCAGTCATTAACTCTGGATATCTTGCCGGTAGCCGGTTTGTATCTGGCCAGTCTGTATCAGGATAATCGCCTGGTTGCCACGGAAAAACTGGTGGTTATCCGCTGAGACACATGAGGCGGGAATTGGTCAACTGCCTGTGTATTGTTCTGCTGTTGGTATCGTGCAGCAAGGAGCCGGCCGTGCCGGAGCCCCTGTTGTCTGTGCCACCCGGATTTCCGGCTCCCGTTTTTCCCGCAGACAATGAACTGACAGAGGCGCGTTTTGCACTGGGTAAACGTATGTTTTATGATGTTGTCATGTCGCGCGACAGTTCGGTTTCCTGTGCATCCTGCCATGACCCGGCTCTGGCCTTTTCAGACAAGGTAGCGTTCTCCACGGGCGCACACAGGCGCCCGGGCACGCGTAACGCGCCCACACTCGCGAACGTTGCCTATCAGCCTTACTACACCCGTGAAGGGGGCGTGCCAACCCTGGAAATGCAGATTCTTGTGCCAATTCAGGAACATAACGAGTTCGATTTCAATCTGTTGCTGATTGCCGACCGTCTGAAGCAAGACAGTACATATATCAGAATGAGTCGGGAGGCCTACGGCAGGGATCCGGATTATTATATCGTTACCCGCAGTATTGCTTGCTTTGAACGGACACTTGTTTCGGGAAACAGTCGGTTCGACCAGTTTAATTTTCAGGGTAAATCAAATGCACTTTCACCCGCCGAAAAGCGGGGAAAGGACTTGTTCTACGATGACAAAACCAGTTGCTACAAATGCCACGACGGTTTTAATTTCACGAATTACGCATTTGAAAACAACGGTCTTTATGAAAATTACCCGGATGTCGGGCGGTTCCGGTTGACTGGCGACTCTTCGGATATGGCCAGATTCAAGGTGCCGACCCTGCGAAATGTGGCGCTTACGGCACCCTACATGCACGATGGCTCGATAGCTACACTGGAAGATGTGGTGAGTCATTACAATTCAGGTGGAAAAACCCACCCGCACAAAAGTCCGTACATCCGGCCGCTCGGCCTTACGGATCGCGAGAAAGACGATCTGGTGGCATTCCTGAATGCGCTCACAGATTATCAGTTCATTTCAAATCTAAAATTCAGACAATAAATCTGCCATGAGAAGCATCATCGCCATACTTGTTCCTGCACTTGCAGTACTCATATACGCCTGCGAGAAAGAGCAGCCTGAAGTGCCTCCTGTTTACGATTCAACACCATACAGTGTGGACTTGCGGGGATTCCCTGATCCGGGATTTCCGGCCGATAACGTGCCAACCAATGCCGGAGTTCAACTCGGTAGAATGCTGTTTTACGAAAAATCGCTGTCCAGCGATGGAAGTATGTCGTGTGCCGATTGTCACAGACAACAACACGGTTTTTCTGACACACTCAAATATTCCATAGGCGTGGAAAAACTGCCCGGGAAGCGTCATTCAATGGCACTGATTAACCTGGCCTGGCACAAGGAGGGTCTCTTTTGGGACGGACGTTCCGTTCACGCCAGAAATCAGGCCCTGAAACCCATACAGGATCCGCTGGAGATGAACGAAAACCTCGAAAATGTTATCAGTAAACTGCAAAACAAGAAACTATACCGCGACCAGTTTGTACGCGCCTTTGGTTCCGACACCATAACAGCTGAAAAAATCGGACTGGCTATCGAGCAGTTTGAATTTGTAATGGTATCGAACAATTCGAAGTTCGACCAGTGGAAAAGAGGGGAGATAACCCTTACAGACAGCGAAGAGCGGGGCCGGCAGCTGTTTTTTACCGAGTTTGATCCGTCAGGCGTCAAGAAGGGCGCGGAGTGTTTTCACTGTCATGCCACCTTTAATTTTACCAACAGTGAATATATGAATAACGGACTTGATGCAGCAGCAGATCAGTCAGATCCCGGCAGGATGAATGTAACCGGGAGTCAATGGGATATGGCTATGTTCAAGGTACCTACTTTGCGAAACGTGGCAGTTACTGCTCCTTATATGCACGATGGCCGGTTTTCGACCCTTGAGGAGGTTATAGACCACTATAATACCGGTGTGAAGAATTCCCCTACCGTTGATTTTCTGATGCAATACAACCTGCAACCGGGTGGGTTGAGACTAACCACTCAGGACAAACAGGATCTCGTTGCATTTCTGAAAACACTCACGGATACGGAGTTTCTTTCCAATCCTGCTTTCAAATCTCCATTTTGAAAATTATGGAGAGGGGAGGAATTATTCCTGTTTTTTTAAACCGCAGAGTTCGCGGAGTTAACCGCAGAGTCACGCAGAGTTAACTGCGGAGTCACGCGGAGTTCGCAGGGTTAATCACAGAGTTACGCAAAGAATTTTTCTCTGCGTAACTCTGCGTCATACTCTGCGCATCTCTGCGGTTAAAAAGACGTTGGTCAGAGATTTTACATACCCCCGACAAACTCGTCAAACAGGTATCGGGCGTCGTGCGGGCCCGGACTGGCTTCCGGGTGATACTGTACGCTGAATGCAGGGTAGTTTTTGAGGCGAATACCTTCTACTGTATTGTCGTTCAGGTTGATATGTGAAGCCTCTACGATGGAAGGAGAATCGTAAACTGCCTGTTCAAGCACCCCGAAACCGTGATTCTGGCTGGTTATTTCACCAAGACCGGTTTTCAGGTTCTTCACCGGATGGTTGATACCGCGGTGTCCGTGATGCAGTTTGTAGGTCGGCAAACCCACTGACTGGGCGAGCAACTGCTGTCCCAGACATATTCCGAAGAGCGGCTTGCCTGTTTCGAGCATTTTTTTGACATTCTCGACTGCGTACCCCATGGTGGACGGATCGCCGGGGCCGTTTGACAGGAAAAACCCGTCTGGACTCCAGGATATAACCTCTTCGAAGGGTGTACGTGCCGGAAAAACCTTCAGATAGCAGTCGCGGTCGTCGAAGCAGCGCAGGATGTTCTTTTTCACTCCGTAATCCATCACTGCGACTTTGTACCTGGCTTCCGGATTTCCAATGAAGTAAGGCTCGCTGGTAGTGACATGACTGGAGAGTTCCAGTCCCGCCATACCGGGAGTGGCGGCGAGGCGCTTTTTCAACTCTTCCACATCAGAAATTTCGGAAGAAATAATACAGTTCATCGCGCCCTGCTCGCGTATGTGCTGTACGATGGCGCGCGTGTCCACATCAGAGATAGCTACCAGGTTCTGGGCCT
>JBEGNB010000314.1:0-12590 GCA_041182785.1 Bacteroidota bacterium | reverse complement strand
GGAACTAACACCGAAAACCCATTTGATCGCTCACCGCTGGCTGTGCTTTATGGCCAACCTTTTTTTGTATTTGAAAATGGCTGTTACTACTGCGGCCTCGATCTGTTTGCTTCCGCCTTTTTCATGGTTACCAGGTGGGAAGAATATGTTCTGTCCGCACGCGACGAACACGGGAGATTTCCGGCACAATATGCACTGGCATTCAGATCAGGGTGGCTCGAACGGCCAGTTGTTCATGAATGGTCGCATTTTCTGAGACAAATCATTGAGTTTACGGGAGTCAGCCTTCCTGAAAAACAGGCTCGTTTCAGCCTCGATATCAGTTGCGACGTGGATCATCCCCGATTGTGGTGGAAATCGTCGGACTGGTTGAAGTCAGTCGGAGGGGCGCTGCTCAAACGACATGACCTGAGGGAAGCAGTCTTCTGGCTGAAACACCGTGTGACTTCAGAAAAAGACCCGTATGACGTTTTCGATGAGTGGCTGGACATTTTTGAAAAATTTCATCTGACAGCCCGGTTCAATTATTTGAGTGAAAGAGCCTCCGGGAGTGATTGTTGGTATTCGCTTGAGCACCCTTTCGTCCTGGACAATATCAGGAAAATTTCATCCCGTGGACATAAAATCGGACTGCATACTTCGTACGAGTCATTCAACAATCCGGAACTGATAACCTCTGAACGAAAAGCCCTGGAGCGCATTACGGGCCATTCTGTCACAAGCTCGCGGGCACACTATCTCCGCTTCAGCGCGCCCGAAACCTGGAAAGTCCTGTGTGACGCGGGCATTACTTCCGACAGTTCGGTGGGTTATGCGGAGGTGGAAGGATTCAGAACCGGCATGTGTACGTCTTACACAGTATTCGATTTTTTGAACAGAAAGAAACTACCTTTGCAGGAGCAGCCGCTCATTGCAATGGATGTGACACTGGCATTATACCGGGGTTACACACCCGAACAAGCTCTGGAGCAGCTTTTTAATCTGAAAAAGGAAGTTCTGAAGTATAACGGTACATTTACCCTGCTTTGGCACAATTCTTCGTGGAATACGCGCTTTTGGACACCCTGGAAACGTGTTTTCACGAATTTCGTCAGTGAATCTCGTCAACTATGACTAAAATACGACTATTGCTGATATCGGGAACGATGATGGTTCTGAGCTTGCAGACCAGACTGGCCGCTCAGTCCACCAACCTCCCCGTACGCTCGCACGGTACATGGCTCACCGAGCGGTTTGATATTCTCTATCCCGGACAAAACAGCGTACACAGCGACCTGAGGGGATATTTCAGAAAAGATGCCGCCAACTGGGCAAACTGGGCCGACACAACCACCGTTGCCCTGTCTGAACAGGAAAAGGCCGATATTCAATACCTGGCCGACGATAACAACGACTGGACCAACCGTGTTTCGGAGCCTCGCAAACGCTGGTTTTACAAGACCCCCGCTTTCCTGTATGAGGTTAATACCCCCGATTTCAAGCTTCGGGTTAACCCGCTCCTGAACGGTCAGGTGGGCTTCGAATCGAACCGCGACGAAATGCTGTACATCAATACAAGGGGCTTTGAGGTTCGCGGAAGTATTGACGATCGAGTTTACTTTCACACCAATCTGGAAGAGACCCAGTTGAGATACCCGGATTACGTGGATCAGTACATCCGCGACTACAAGGTACCGGGAGCCGGTTTCACCAAGAACTACTCCGGAGATCCGTTTGGTCTCGCTCAGGGTTACGACTTCAATATTGCCAATGCGTATCTGGGAGTAAAGATTTCAAAGCATATTGGGCTGCAGCTTGGTCACGGCTCTCATTTTATCGGAAACGGATACCGGTCCATGTTCCTGTCCGACAATTCCGCCCCACAGTTTTACCTGAAACTCGACACGCGCCTGTGGAAGTTCCATTATCAGAATCTGTTCATGGAACTCACCTCGCTTACCAGCACCGATACAACCCCGGGCGACAGCCGGCTGGGTCGAAAATATGCCGCCATTCATTACCTCAGCTACAAGGTAAATCCGCGACTGACATTTGGTTTCTTCGAATCAACCATCTTTCACAGAACCAACGATTTCGAATTTCAATACCTGAATCCGGTTATTCTGTACCGCACGGTAGAGGGAATGATCGGCAGTCCCGACAATGCCATGCTGGGTATGAACGTATCCTGGACGGCCCTGAAAGGTGTTCAGTTGTACGGACAATTTCTGCTCGATGAACTCAGATTCAGCGAGTTTTTCGGTGGAAACGGCTGGTGGGGCAACAAATACAGTGTTCAGGCCGGGTTCAAGTACCTGAATGTACTGGGTATTCAGCGACTCGATCTGCAGGGAGAATTCAACAGTTCGAGACCCTACACGTACTCCCACTTCAACATAGAAAACAGTTACACACACTATAATCAGCCCCTGGCTCATCCGTTCGGAGCAAATTTCAGGGAGATGGTTGGTATTGTCAGATACCGCCCCACTCCCCGGCTTTTCTTCACTGCCAGACTGATTCAGGCACTGAAAGGCGATAACCTGCCCGGTGAGAACTGGGGAAGCAATCCGTTACTGACCTACAACACACGCGAGCAGGAATACGGCAACGAAATTGGTCAGGGCAATCGCTCGACAATCTTCCTCGCAGGGCTCGATATTTCCTGGATGTGCTTCCACAATGCTTTTTTCGACCTGAAACTTCTTTCACGTACCAGAGAAGGTGCTGATGCTTCAACCAACCAGACAACCCGGGTTATTTCAGCAGGTTTCCGAATGAACCTGTGGCCCGTGAATAACGATTTTTAAAATGGCCAGAAAAGTAGAAAAAAAGCCAATAAACGACCTGCATCCGACGGAAATCCGGTGGTTTGCCGTGCATACGCGCAACAAGAGCGAAAAATTCGTAAAGCGTATGCTGGAAAAAAAAGAGATCGAAACCTACCTGCCCCTTCAGAAGATCATGCGCCAGTACGGGCGCGTACGCAGGCTTGTCGAGCGTCCACTCATTAACTGCTATGTCTTTGTACACATCACCAAGGACCAGTACCTTAAGGTGATGGAGACAGAGAACGTCGTCAGTTTTGCCAAAATTGGTCCCAATCTGATGGCCGTCAAGGACGAGGAAATTGATATTATCCAGCGTGTAACACTGGAAAAAGATATTGAAGTAACCACAGATACCGACTTGTTTACCGAAGGGGACCCCATTGAGATAGCTGCCGGATCACTGATTGGCATGAAGGGTAAAATCGTCAAAAAGGAAGGAAAGCGCAAGTTTCAGGTAGAGCTTGAGTCGCTGGGTATGAGCCTGCTCATCACGGTTGACAGCGCATTTCTGGAAAAAATTGGTGCTGTGAGTGCCGGATAGGCTATTTATGTCGGAATGGGCAACCGGTTTAATCGGTTGCCCACTCTTTACCGCACAATCGTCACGTCACCCTGTGCTCTCACCACCTCATCGTCGAAGTATTCTATTTCAGCTGTCCAGACAAACACACCGGGCGGCATCAGGCGACCCTCAAACAAGCCATCCCAACCGTTCGAGAGTTCATTCGGCTGAAAGTCATACTTTTCGAAAATGAGTTCACCCCAGCGCGAGTATATCCTCATAAAGCGTATCTGACGAGCTCCCTTGTCGGTGTACAGATTGAAATGGTCATTCAGACCGTCATTATCAGGTGAAAATACGTTGGGCGCGTATATGTTTCTGTCCTTGATAACGTGCACCGTCAGGCTGTCGCTGGCGAGGCAGCCATCAACTGATGTGACCTGCAGGGTATAAACAGTGGTATTAAATGGCTTTGCTAGCGGATACAGACAATCAGAACACGACAAACTGGTACTGTTCGACCAGGTAATGACAGCCGGAGTTACCGTTGAAAACGCCTGTAACTGATGCGGACAACCGAGCGGCAGATCCACATCCTCACCAGCTTCCACCACGGGTATCTCGGCAGCTCTCAATACGGCAATTGTATCGTCGGTACAACCATTTATATCCTCCACCACAAGCGACCAGGGGCCTGCAGTTAGTCCGGGATAAACGGAACCGGAGGAAAACACGCCTCCGGACAGCGAAAACATATATGGCTCAACCCCGCCTGATACAGATTCTGCCGAAGCGATACCTGTATCAGGACCTTCACAGCCAGGATCGGTGAAACTGGCAGACAGGACAAGCGGCTGGGGCTGTGTCAGAATGACAGATGTTGTTTCGGTACAACCGGATGCATCGGTGAGTGTCAGTATGTAAGTTCCTGCCTGTAGCGAATCGAGTTGAGGGCTGCTTCCTCCATTGTTCCAGTTCCAGGAATAGGATGGAGTCCCACCTGTACTGTTTATTGTGATACTCCCGTCGGAAGTACCGTAGCAGGAGACTCCGAAACCATTGAAGCTTGATAATGACTCCGTAAGCGAAAGCGGAGCCGGCTCCGAGACTTCTGCTGTCAGGACCACATCGTTGCCGAAATTATCGGAAATGGTAATCAGATACTCTCCTGCAGGCAGGTTGGAGATCGTTTTTTGTTCACCCAGCGCGGCGATAGTTCCGGCACCGGAAGGCCAGCCCTCCAGCCGTTTCCATGTGTAATTGAAAGCGGGAGTACCGTTCTGGACCGAAAAAGTGACACTGCCCGTGGAGGCTCCGTTGCAGGCAACATTCTGAACCAGTGCAGCTCCGTTTATTTCGCAGATGACGGGATTCAGTGAAAGATTGATGATGCTGTCGCATCCATTGGCGGCTGTCTGTATTTCCGTAAACTGGCCCGGAGGGAAGTACCATGTATCGCCCACAAAAAGGCTGTCGGTAGAGCAGATATTGACACTGAGGTCGGTGGTAACAGTAGGTAACCCGCTTACTGTCACGTTCACGCTGCTGTCGCATCCTTCCGTTGTCTGGAAGTGAAACACATAGTTACCCGGAGTACAGATAGTGGTGTCAGCCACCGACAGGCATTCTCCGTTGCAGAGATCGTATTGGAGACCGGTGGATTTTACGCTGTTTACACGCACCGTTTTGCAGGATGGTACCACGGTATCGCACACATTATAGGCCAGTACGCATACCTCATGGTCACCCGGGGTATTAAAGGTGATTGGAGTCTGCAACCCGCCGGCTACCTGCTGACCATCAAGCGTCCATTTGTACGTGACGGCCCCGACAATCTCGGGGATAGCAAAAGTGGCACTTTCAAACTGGCACAATTCATCGGGCCCCTGAACCAATCCTGCCGGCGGGAGTGGCGGAACCTGCGTACTGCCGGAAGTGACATTGATGGTGTAGTTGCAGATATCGCCCTGATTGCCATCCATTACAAAGTAGTAATACTGCCCTATCACCAGTGGGACCGTATTGGTAAAAACACCGGTTTCGCCCTCCTGTACATCTGTATCACAGTTGGAAACCAGCTGGAAGGTACTGCAGTTCAAGCTTCTGTAAATACCGATTTCCAGCCCCTGTCCGCCATTGCAGTTGGACGGCTTCACTGTAATAGTCAGGTTGGTACTGCCTGCGATAAAGGCAATCCACTGCATGTGGTGAATCTGCGTGGTACAGAAACCCGGCGGGGCCTGTCCCTGTTGTGTATCATCGTTGATACCAGTATATCCGTTGATATCGCATATCACACATGCGTCAATACACGTTGGCGTCATATCGGGTACGGGCCCGCACGGGAGAGGTTGAGCTATGGCAGAAAATGGAACCCGGAATAACAGGACACAGATTACTACTCGCAGATAGCGAGAGACAGGAAGCTGGTTGTTCATAATATAATACATGCGCCTGACAAGGTAATACTCAGGCGTCATGGGTTGCATCCCTGCCGCGAATAATTATCAGGTCTCCCCCCAATACGTTTATACTGACTGTGTGGTTGCCCGGCTTTCCTTAGTGCGCAACAACCACAAGCTGCTGGGTAGCGAAACACCCTGATATTAAATGTAGCTGATAAACACCTGATTCAAGATGATCAACGGGTACAGACAATTCACTGCCATTCCAGTTTCTGCATTGAAATACTTCTCTTCCGTACAGGTCGGTTATACGCAGACAAGCCTGTTCAGACAGTCCTTCATTACGGACAAAGAGTACACCGGATGCCGGAGAGGGCCACACCCGGCATTCACTGATTCCTGAAATGGAACCTCTTTCAACTGGAATGGGAAGTTCTATGGCATCCAGTGTCTGCAGACCCGAATTCAGTGAAATAACGGGAACTTCGGCAAATCCCCTGCGACTGTCCTGATCCCCTCCGTCAATGATATCAATAATGACCAGTTCCATGACACCTACAGGGCCATAGCCGCTTACCGGTTCACCGTTGGTACGGGTGAAGGCCATTTCGAACCGTCCCTGCGCCGCCTTGCGGGCCAGATTCAGCGATGGTGCATCGAGGCTTATCCAGGAATTATCATAAAATTGCATCTGAAAAGCAGAATCACGGAGGCCCGGGCCAAGCGCGAACTCAAAAGTGAAGCCATACAGGTCAACCACAGGATTCGTTGCTGAACCAAGCCCTATTTCTATTCTCATCGGCTTGCCTATCTGGGGAGCAGGTGTCAGCATCTTCATGTAGAACGGCAATCCCTTGATATCAGGAATGAAAGGAGGCATCAGATTTCTTGATTTCTGACCATCCACACGCAGGAAATCGGCATCCAGAGCTCCTATTTCGCCGTTCCCATCAGCATCGGCATGTTTGTGGTTAAAGCCGGTTTCCACCAGACCGGAAGGCCAGGGTAGCGCATATTGCGCCGACCAGTCAGAATTCCCGCTGCTTCGCGGCTCCCCTGTCCTGCCTGTCAGCAATCCCAAAGGAAGCAGATCACGGGAGTTAACTGCGCCGTCGTTGTTGATATCGCCCGGCCACACGCACTCACCGACACAGGTTGATGCATTATTGGCTGCAGGCGTCAGTTCCACTTCTACTCTCGCGACCTGGCACTGTCCGTTGGGGGCACAATAGTTCAGTGAAAACTTGTCGCTACCCTGATATCCACTATCAGGTGTGTAAATAACCAGATT
Organism: Bacteroidota bacterium; assembly: GCA_041182785.1. Taxonomy (GTDB): domain Bacteria; phylum Bacteroidota; class Bacteroidia; order Chitinophagales; family Saprospiraceae; genus M3007. The sequence continues at coordinate 5,582 of JBEGNB010000314.1, read as the reverse complement.
ATCACCGGTTACTGGTTCACCGTCAATAATCTGGGTGGTTTTACCGGGGAAATACTGAATCTGGCCGTGAGAGGCGTCAGTTACCACACCAAATGTGAAGTTTTCGTAAGGAATATCATAATTAACAACGAGCGGCCTTCCGGCGGGTGCTGTCAATTTGTGTGTGTACCTGCCCGAGGGAGCCAGGTTATCAACGACAACAGATACAGTTGCCGTTTCCAGCGAGGTAGCAGAAGGCGAGCCAATTCTGTACTGGAATGTAGCAATTCCCGAAAAACCAGCCCGGGGCTTGAAAGTAACCTGGCCGGCACTTGTTTTATTGACAAGTTCACCGGGAAAATCGGCAGGGACTATCCATCCTCGCACCAGCAGGTTGCCTATATCATTTTGTCTGACATTGAAAGTTACCGGCATGCCAACCGGAGTAAATACACGGTCGTCCATGGCCATGACATTCGGGGTTCCCGAATCAATCACTCGAAAAACAACACTCTTTGAACAAGAGAAACCGTTTTTATTGTAAAACAGGACACAACCATCGGTTCCGGTAAATCCCGGATCGGGCTGATAGCGCAGAATGTGTCCGTTTTCAATCTGCAGAATACCGTGATCGGTTGTTGTGAACGAATCGCAACCGAACGAGAGGGGAAATGAGTGCATCTCGTCGCGCTTCACATGAATCTTCAGTGGTTCACAATCAGGAACAGTCTTGCCAATGCCGATACTGACACTTCCGGTCCGGCAGTTGGCAACTGCATCACAGACTGTGTAATTCAGATGGCCGATACCAGCATAGCCGGGCTCCGGAGTAAACAAAATTTCGGTGCCGTTCAGAATGGCTGCTGTACCATGATTAATCAGGGGAATCGAACGTATTTCAAGTCCTCCGGCAGTGTTAAAATCGTTCAAAAGCGGAGCAACAACCACCGGGGCACCGTCCTCCGAAAGGTCATAATCGTGCCGGGGCTGGAGAATGGAATTTTCAACTGTTATTCTGTAACCCCGATAAGTCAGGTACGGATAACTAGCCGGCGACCGACGCTCAATGACAAACGTATCTGCTCCGGTAAAGCCGGCATCCGGAAGATACTCAATTTCATACAGGTTTGGCGTATTCAGATTACCCGATGAAAGCAGTCTAATCCTGACGTCACCGTGACTGGCGCGGGGCATCACCTCGTTTACACTTACCCCGATACCGGAAATGGTATCGCGTACTGATACCTGTGTCAGTGTATGAATGGTTCTGTAGGGGGAGGAATTCTGGGAAAACAAACGAGAGGTACTCAATACAGTGATTGAAACCAGAATAAAACAGAACAACAAACGCCCAGTGTGCATCAGGATTGTATTTATATTGTTTTTGCCGGATTACAAAGGAACCGATAAATGTATGCACAATAAATCCACAATTTATATTACATCTGAAAAAATATCCTTATAACATCATAAATTTGTCGGCTTGCCGGTTTGGCACTCCGTTGCCGGCAATATGGAAAATGGAAAAAACAGTTTCGTCAAATCGCCTGTATCGGACGCTGATGGCGATGGAGAAGTCATTGCACAGGAATCTTGTCCTGTTTTTGCAATCGCCGCTGTATGTAAACGGCAGGCAGCCTCTCCTGCTTTGTGAAGGAATGCTGGCATATGTAACTACCGGGGCTTCCGGTTTCAGCAAGGAGAAAATCTGGAAAAAAGTGGCCGGCAATACGGCTTACAATGATGTACTTTTCAGAAAATACTGCTCCGGGACGCTGAAACTGGTACATCTGTTTCTGGCACAGGAATCGCTGGCGGCCAGTAAAATCAATACCGATTTTGAAACCCTCGATTTCGCTATCGAACACAAAATAGAACCCGTTATGCAATCGGCGGCCGAGTCAATCCGCGAGGAGTTGAACAGGGGATTCAAATCGGTAAAATATTATTACGACAGCTACCGGTTCGAGAAACAGTATTATACCATGATGGACTTCGGGGTAAAGGTTGATCAAAAAGCAAACCTCACGGAAATTTCAACCAGTCTCGATGTTTTTTACTGGATTGAAAAGCTGAAGCTGGCCAGTGCGGCTATAAGCCAGAAAAAAACCCTCAATTACAGTTACGATACCGGAGACATAGAGGCTGTTCTGGCCCAGATCCGTCGGTTTCCCCTGGAGCACCACCCTGCCCTTGCACTGGAATATTACGCCTTTCTCACCGTTTATGATGAAGATGAAGCGGATAATTACCACAAACTGAAGCAGGGACTGGAACAATTTGCCGATTTGCTGCCCCGTAAAGACGCCCTGGATCTGATAGATGCCGCACTTCACTTTTGTACCGGGAGAATTAACAAAGGCAACCAGGACTTTATCCGGGAGTATTTTGAACTTTTCGAGAATGGCCTTAAAAAAGGCATATTTCTGATAAAGGGCGAACTGGCGGTTTGGCGCTTCAACAATATCGTAGCCGCTGCGCTGCGACTGGGCAAGGCCGACTGGGCAGAAGATTTTATTGAGTCAAACTATCCTGTACTTCCGGAGGATTCGCGCGAAAACACCCGTACATTCAATCTTGCCAGGGTTTACAGATACCAGAAACGCTACGGAAAAGTACTTGAACTGCTCCGCAACGTGGAATATGCGGATATAGGATATAACCTGATCAGCAAGGCTGTTCTGCTCATCACTTATTATGAACTGAATGAGCGGGAAACACTCGCTTCATTCACCGTTTCGTTCCGGACATTTTTGAACCGACAGCGTGATATTCCGGTTCAACGCCGGGAAGGCTATCTCAATCTAGTCAGATTTACCAGGAAACTGATGAAACTGGAGAGAAAAGACGTGAAGTCGGCAGACAAATTAAGAGATGAAATTATTCAGAACCGCTCCAATACGGTCAATCACGACTGGCTGCTGGAAAAACTGAATGAAAAAGCCCGGTAGCATCACAAGACGCTACCGGGCCGGGAATCAACTGAATCCTGATCAGATTAGTTGAAGATGTAACGGATACCAAACTGGGCAGTCCATACATCGAACTGTGTTTTGCTCTTCACGAAAGAATCGCGGAGGAGACCAGTAGTACCATCAGCAAATTTCTGTGTAGCCATTTTGAACTTCGGAACTCCATCGGCAGTAGTACCGGCGCTTGCGAGCGGACGGTCGTTCACGAAGTTGTTTCCGAGTCCCCACTCGCTGTTGAGCAGGTTGGCAGCATTCAGGATATCGGCACGCAGCTGAATTGTGTTGCGCTTGCCACCCACTTTGATAAAGAACTCCTGGGTAACAGACAGGTCGAAGCGGTGAACCAGCGGGAAAATCACACCGTTGCGCTCTGCATACTGACCGCGGCGAGTGCGCAGGTATTCATCCTGTTCGATAAATGCGTCGAAGGCAGCAGCCTGTTCGTCAGCGGTGTAAGTCTTGGTACCAACAGTCAGCGGGTCGAAAATCAGATCGGAAGCTTTCTCCGGAACAAACAGCAGGTCGTTGTTCTGAACACGGTCGCCGTTCATATCACCTGAAACGATGTAACCGAAACGGGCAGAGTTGATACCGCCGTTGAAACCGCGGTGCTCACCTACATAACCCAGTGTGAATCCTGTCGCGCCACCAAAGTCGCCACCATATTCAAAGCGGTAACCCAGCAAACCAACGGTGCGACCCGGGTCGTTCTGATCGGCGAAAGAAAGATCGAGGTCGTTACCACCGCGTACAGAGCGAACGCCAGTCCATGAACCGGAAGCGATAGAGCCTGCGCTCATCAACTCGGTTGCGTTGGAGATGGTGTGTGCCACCATACCGTAAATACCTTTCTTGCTCGGATATTCGAGTTTGAAAGTTGCGGCCGAGTAGCTGCCCTGGTTGGTTGTAGTCATTACAGCAGCGCGTGATACGTTGTCGTTGATACGTACACCATTGTCGTTGCCTGCGAAGCGCGGACGGGTATCAGGACCGGAGAAATTGCCTGTTGGAGTCTCGAAATTGGCATCAAAATACTGAACAGCATTGATATTCTGATTGTAGTGCAGTTCGATGGTACCTACGAAACCAAGTGGAAGTTTCTGGTCAATAGCAAAGTTTGTTTTCCAAACCTGCGGGAAACGGTAGTTGTTGTCAACAGTGGCAATATCGAAAGTTGACGGCAGGGTCGGAGTTGACGGAATGTGGACAGTCGGGTCAACAGAGAACGGACGGTTCAGGGTTTTTGTGCCCGACTCGTCAATAAAGCCTGTGAGTACACCGTTGTTACCAATCGCATTGGAAATCCACACATAAGGCGGACGACCGGTGAACACACCTGTACCACCGCGAATCTGTGTTGTCTTCTTGCCACCTACATTCCAGTTGAAACCGAGGCGAGGCTCCCAAAGGACTTTGGCACTCGGCATTTTGCCCGTTTGCAGCTGGTAACCGCGATTGCCGTCCGGACCAACATAGTCCTGACCATCAACGGTAGCATTGGAAAGACCTGTATCTTCGAAAGCAATGATACCGGCACGCAGACCGTACGTTGTCCTGAAGTTCTTGGTGATCTGGAATTCATCCTGACCATACAGTTCGAAACGGTTTACTGTCAGCACCTGAAGTGGAGCAGCACCTCCCTCGATAGCAGAGTAGCGGAACTGGAAACGGTTGTACTGAACCGGTGAGTTGGCAGCATCCGGATTGTTCAGCGCATAGTTGGCAATATCATAGAACTGCTGCAGAGAGTCAAAGATGTAAACACCGTTGGAGCCGGGGAAGAACAGGTTGTTCGACTTGTAGCGCTCGTAGTTTGCACCTACTGTGATGGTGTGCTTGTCTTTATAGATAGACAGGTTGTCAGTGAAGTGCAGTGTTCCGTAGTTCAGTTTGTTGTCCGGAGTGAACGGATCGAAGCCAACGGAGATATACGTGTTTGTACCTTTCTTGATGTCAATTGTAGGGAAGAGGTCTCCCTTGTACGCACGGTCTTCATCCTGGTAGTCGTAACCGGCGATGAAGCTGTTGTGCATATTGCTGCCCAGTGTAGTGTTCAGTTCGGCAACAACAGAGCGGGTATTGTCAAGAATAACGTAGCCGGAATTTTCATACGACATGGAGTTGATATTCGTACGACGTGTTCCGTTACCCAGTGAAGAGCTGTTGCTGATCAGTACATCTGCACTGGAGTTGTGGAATGTATAACGGAAAGTCAGTTTGTTCTTTTCGTTCACGTTCCAGTCAAGGCGAACAAGAAACTTGTCGCTCTTGGTTTCGTTATTGTAGTTTTCGAACGCACCTGTTTCGTAGCCATACTTCTCGCGCAGGAATGAGCTGAGTTGTACCAGATCATCATACAGTACGCGGGTGGTGTTGTTTGCATTGTTATCGAGCGGAGAACCGTCGGCTACCCAGGTGGTTGCCGGCTCTGTACGACGCTGACTTTCAAAGTTGGCGAAGAAGAAGAGTTTGTCTTTCATGATTGGTCCGCCAATGCTGAAACCAAATACATTCTCTTCAAATTTACCGATATTCAGTTTGGTATCACCAATTTTGGTACCGTTATAAAGACCAGTTGTGTCGTTGGCGCGTGTGTTGTAGAAAGCAGTACCAAAGAACTCATTCTTGCCT
>JBEGNB010000313.1:0-3530 GCA_041182785.1 Bacteroidota bacterium | reverse complement strand
TACCCACACCGTTTCCGGTTTGTTCTGGTCAATAGCGATAGCACCGACACTCTGCGGGTATTTTTCAAAGATCGGTTCGAAAGTGAAGCCGGCCGTGGTTGATTTCCACACACCGCCGCCGGCAGTGCCCACATAGAGAATTTTGGGTGTTTTGTTCACCCCTTCGATAGCCGTGATACGGCCGCCCATGACGGCCGGTCCGATGCTTCGCGCCTCGATGGCTCCGTAGGTAGAGGAGGATACTTTTGTCTGGGCGAAAGTGGCCAGAGACAGGTACGAAAGGAGTACAGAGAGAAGAAAGTGTTTCATAGTCTGGATTTATTTAGCCTGAAAAAATAACGGGCGCCGGCATGTACCGGCGCCCGTTTTAACAGAAAAAGGCTTACTTCTTCGGCATTTCGAAGATTTTGTTGTCAACTTGCGGGTTGATTTGCAGGCTGGTGATGGTTACAGTTGCGGGGCCCATGGGGCTTTGCTGCTGCATGGTGTAGGGGTAAACAAAACCGAGATCCGTTTTGGTGTGGTTGGAGAAAACAGAGGCCGACTCCACGCTTTCACCGTCCACTTCTTCCACGGTAATCTGCTTGATTTCGTAGAAAGTTTCCGGGTCAATGAACGTGTATTCCGTCTTTTTGCCCTTTGCGATTTTGATTTTATAGGCTTCGGTTCCGTCCACGTCTTCTTTGCCTACATACTCGAGCGTATAGCCCTTGTCTTTGTAGCCCGGCAGCGTGCCGTCAATGTCGAGCATATCCTTCATGGAGGCTATCTGATCGGGTGTGAGCGGTTGCGGATCGGTCTGGCCCATGAACGGGTTGGTTGTCCAGCCCATATCGCCATTGATAGCGGTGACCTGGTTCATACCCATCACAGATACCTCCATACGGGCGGCCTTGTCGCGCACGATCGTGGAGCTCATGGCGATAGACATGCCTGCCATAGCATCGGAAGTGATTTTTGCGTCCATTTTCAGGGAATTCACCTTGGACCAGTTATCGGCGCCAATAGCTTTCAGGTGTTTGGCGACAATTTCCTCGGCGTTTTGAGCCTGTGCGAAGAGCGCTGCGAGGAGAAACGCGGAGGAAAAGAGTAATTTTTTCATCTTTTAAATTGAATTTGGTGAGAAACAGCTGTTTGCGGAGCAAAGTAACGGGGCTTCGGAGCGGATATGCCGGAATATTCGATGAAAATTTGTAAAAAACGGACAAGGGGGTGTTGTGGGGAGTGGTTAGGGGGCTGAACATTGAATATTCTGAAAATAATAAAACGCCGTGTTTTTCGCTACATTTGTGTCAGCATGTTGGTTTTCACACACTATAGATTTAATTAATGCCATACGACGTATTTATCAATTACCGCCGCGACGACACCCTGGCTATGGCCGTGGTGCTGGAAATCTTTTTAAAAAATACATTCAGCGATCTTCAGGTATTTCTCGATCAGGAGGGTATTGAGGCCGAAAAGTGGCCCGAAAAACTGGAGCGGGCACTGGAAGAAAGTTCGGTGGTCATCACTTTGATCGGGCATAAATACCTGGATGTTCGCAATGAACACGGGGAGAGGCGTATTGATCTGGAGGATGACTGGGTGCGAAAAGAAATAGAAACTGCCATTGACAAGAAGAAGAAAATCATCCCGGTACTGGTTGACGGGGCCAAAATGCTGTCGAAAGAAGCGTTTAGAAAATGGCCCAAATTACAGGAGTGGCTTGAGTGGCAGGCCGAAACCGTTGCATGGAAGACGTTTAATACCGATTTTGAAAAACTGGCAAAGGTCATCGAAGAACCGTCAGGTAAAAGGAGAAAGGAACCCGGAGCTATGGCCTTTCCGATTAATCCGCTCGATGCTTATCCGTTGCCGGATATCAATCCGCTGGCTCCGGATGAGGAAGACAAGGTTTTGGGCGGGACAGTCAGGGCTACGCCCTATCTGGGCCTGCGCTATTTCAGGCGCAAGGACGCGGCCCTGTTCTTTGGCCGGTCAGAAGAGCTGCTGAAGTTTTTCGGGCTGGTGAAGAACCCGCAGGTAAGAATAATTTGTCTGTTCGGAAATACCGGTGTGGGCAAGTCCTCTTTTCTGGCAGCCGGTGTACGCCCGAGACTTGAGCGAATGGCGTTTGAGCCGTTTTATGCGCGTCGTAACAAGGTGACCGGACTAGACGGTCAACTGACCAGTCTGCAACAAGACAGGAGCAACAGGAGTCTGCCCGCTATTTATATACTGGATCAGGCGGAAGAGTTGTTTACCGATCCTGTCCGGGGAGAGCAGGATCGCTTCGTTTCAGCATTGGTAAAATTGCTGGCGGAGGAAAAACAATCAACGGTGGTACTGGGATTCAGGAGTGATTACCTGATGGAGATGCGCGAACTGCTCAAAATGCTCTTCAGTCAGGTGTTGGTTGATTCGGAGGAAATACCCCTGCTGCCCCTGACGCAGTCGGCCCTGAGAGAGGCCGTGGAGGGTGTCTGGCTTGATTCGAGATTGCGCAAGGCTTTCAGTCTGGAGCTGGAGGAGGGTTTCGCCGACTACGTAGCCCGTGACTTGTTGCAAACGGAAACCGGGAGTGCCACTTCCGTTCTGCAGAACCGCCTCCTGAAACTGTATGAAGAGGGATGCAGGGAAAACAGGTCGAAAGTTAAGCTGACGATTGAAAATTATCAGAAACTGAAAAAGGAAAATACAGCAGAAGAGGAATTACTCGACTACCAGTTGCAGCGGCTGCATACAGAAGACGGTGTGCCGCCTCCCGATGAAAGAATATGGCTGGAAACGCTCCGCGAATTTGTGCTGGACAAGCCGACTGCCGGTTCGCTGCCTGTCAGTGAGCTGCCTGCAGACCGGGAGGCTGTTCGTCGGGCGCTGTTGCGGGTAAATCTGCTCTCGGAAATCACTGAACCCGACAAGGCGTTGCGCCTCTCGCACGATCTGCTGGCCCCCGTGGTGCGCCGCCGGTACGATGCGCTCACGAAGGCCGAAAATCAGGATCTTAAACTGGATAACCTCGAGTTGTTGCTCAGACAGATACGGGCTGCTCTGCCCGAGCTGAAGTTTGACGATGCCGTGGCCGATCTGGAACAAAGTGTATTGCTCGGTATCCATCCCGAGAAACTGGCTCCTGTTGCCTTCGAGCTTGGATTTGTTTTTTTGCAGGCTGGCAAAGATGAAAAGGGTATTCACATGGCGTCAGTTTACGGACAACTGATGCGGGAAACTGGTACTATTTTACCCCCTTTTCCCAGTCAAAACCCCCTGGAATGGCTCCGATATTGTGATGTCGCCCACTATCAGCGACTCGAGCGGCGTTATTTCCCCGAAATGAAACCGGTGGAGGGAGGCATATTTAAAATGGGTGACGTGATGGGTGACGGAGAGTATGAAAATGAAACAGTGCATACAGTTTCGCTAAACAGTTACCGGATGGGCGCCACTCCGGTGACCTGGCATCAGTACGGACTGTATTGTCTGGCTACCGGCCTGGAGCCGCCGCAGGATTCCGGTTGGGGCCGGGCCGATCGGCCCGTTATAAATGT
>JBEGNB010000312.1:0-2795 GCA_041182785.1 Bacteroidota bacterium | reverse complement strand
TCGGGATATTGCATTTCTATAGTTCGGAGCCATCGCAGATACAGTTTATTTGCGTGCAAAATTGCATGAAATTGAGTCGCCGTTATGAGATAACCATCACCCGGCGCGGTGATATTCGTTGGGGGGGGGGGTTACCAGCCGATTCCGTAATCCTCTCCGTGGTTGCTGCTGCCACCCCAGAAACTGCTATTTTTCCGGTCGAAATATATGGCATTGACGGGGCCACTGGTTCGCGGCCTGAACGACAGGCTGTAGCCCATCATACCCAGCTCCTTTCGTACCCAGGGCGGAGTCAGGTCGTTGAGGATGAGCGATCCGGGCTTTTTCTCGTGGTCTCCGAAACTGGAAAACATCTGGTTGGTGATGAAGCCCGGCGACTCGCAGGCTTCCTGCACGGTCATGTCAAACTCTACCATATTGAGGAAAAACTGGAGGAGCAACTGATCCTGCTCGTCGCCGGCCTGTTTGGCAAAGGAAAGGTATGGTTTGCCATCTTTTAATGCCATAGAGGGGGTCAGCGTAACTCTCGGCCGTTTGCCGGGGGCAACAACATTAAACGGATTTTCTCTCTCGTCGAGCACGAAGCTCTGCATCCGCTGGCTCATACCCACCCCGGTTTTGCCGGCTATACAGGCGGGAATCCATCCCCCGCTGGGGGTTACCGATACCACCCAGCCCTCCTCGTCGGCAGCCTCTATGGAGGTGGTTCCGGCAGTAAAATCGCGGTAATACTGGTCGGAAACCGGCGTATAAGGCTCGGCGGCTCCCCAGCTGTCGAGCAAATGCCTGAACGGATTCGTCTTGCCCTCGAACGGATACGGATCGCCGGGTCCTGCGCCGGGATCATTTCTGTCAAACCGGATGAGTTTGCTTCGCTCGCGCGCGTAATCCTTGGAAAGTAGTCCGCGAACAGGTTCTTCGGGCGGGAAATAGGGATCGCCGTAATAGAAGTCGCGATCGGCAAAGGCCAGATTCAGCGCCTGATAAACGGTATGTGTGTATCGGGCAGAGTTATAGCCCATTGATTTCAGGTCGAAATTCTCCAGGATGTTGAGTGCCTGCAGCATCACCGGGCCCTGCGTCCATTGCTGCAGTTTATACACATCAATCCCGCGGTAGTTGACCGACAGTGGTGTTTCGATTTTCACCTGCCAGTTTGCCAGATCCTCGCGGGTAATGAGTCCACCCTGTTCGCGGCATCCCCGCACAAATTCTTCCGCAATATCGCCCCGATAGAAGCGGTTATAAGCGGCATAAATAGCATCCTTTCTGGATTTTCCTGCCTTCAGGGCATCCTGTTCGGCATCCACCAGTTTCTGCAGGGTAACGAGCAGGTTGCGCTGTGCAAATATTTCTCCCGGATAAGGAGCCTCCCTTTTTTCACCCGGGTGCGTCAGGAGTACTTCAGCTGAATAGGGCCACTGCCTGATCAGTTCCTTTTCCCTTTCTATGGCATTGGCGGTCTGTGCTTCCATGGGATATCCTTCGGCCATCTGCATAGCCGGAGCAAGCACCTCTTTCAGACTCATGGTGCCGTACTCGGCCAGCATGACGAGCAGGCCTCCCGGTGTTCCGGGGGTAACTGCCGCCAAAGCACCGTACTGAGGCGGGTACTTCATTCCCTTTCCCCTGAAAAATTCGGGAGTTGCGCCTGTTGGAGCCACTCCGAGGGCATTGATACCGATGACCTGACCGGTTTTCGGATTGTAAATCAGTGCCTGGGTCTCTCCGCCCCAGCTCAGTACATCCCACATGGTGCAGGTAGCGGCCAGCATGGCGCAGGCGGCATCCACGGCATTACCGCCCTTGATAAAAATCATGGACCCCGCCGTAGCGGCCAGCGGTTTGCCGGTGATGGCCATCCAGTGCCTGCCATGCAGCGGAGGCTTCTGGGTGGTGACCGGAAACGTATTGAATGATTGTGCAGCGAGCAAAGTGCCGGCAAGCAGGCTGATAGCGGTAAAAAAAAGACGTCCTCGCATGAGCAAACTGTTTTTGCAACCGCCTGATTCGCCCGACGGGGTTAACTAAACGCAAACCCTGTCGCGATTGTCCGGGTGGTTACCTGTTTTCATGGTAAAGATAGTCTTTTCAGCAATGTCTGGTAATCGTCTTCTGTGTCAATATCATTCATACCGTCGGGGAAAGCGAGTTTTGCGACAGTTTCCGACATATCCCGGAGCAACTTACCGGCGCCCCTGTCGCCCTCCAGCTTTCCGAGTGCCTGAAAGACCGACTGATGAAACAGGGCCGGAGTGCCCGGAGTACCCGCGTACACACATGCGGCAGCGGGAGCGTTCTGATCACTTTGCATGGAAAAAAGAGCTGAAATGACACTTTCGTCGAGCCAGGGCTGATCGCACACCATAAACATAAGTCCGTCTGTATCCGGGTACAATTCTTCAAAAAAATCAATACCCTTCCGGACCGAAGAAGCCATTCCGGAGGGCCAGTCCTGATTGAAAACCGTATGAACAGGAAATCCTGACAGGTGGGGAAGAATTTCATCGGAAAAGGCGCCGAGTATGACGGCAACGGGTCCCTTCCCGGCATTGAGAGCCGTGGTTACGGCCCGGGTAATCAGATTCCCGTTACCGAACGGCAGGAGCTGCTTCGGGCGGCCGAGCCGCTCGCTCTTGCCTGCTGCGAGGATGACGATACCGGGATGACTGATCTTCAAAATACCAATATATTACCAGCCGGGAGTGGCTCTGTCGTGAATAACCGTTGATTTATCCCTCAGATAGCCGCCGGGACGGTGATTGAATACTGCCTGAATTTCGGCGAGAATACTC
>JBEGNB010000311.1:0-3689 GCA_041182785.1 Bacteroidota bacterium | reverse complement strand
CCTTTAACCCGATTTTATTTCACTGATATATACTCGTTTACGACACTTGTCCGTAAATTTGCACGTACTTAAATTAGATTTACTTTCCGAGGCCGTCTGCTGCAAAGCGGTGTGGCCTTTTTCTAGCCTCTTCCCAGCCCCGACAGCAATCCACCCAGCAGTTTTACCGCATTTTCCACCACTGCCGCATTTTCAACGGGAATCTTCAGGTAGGTTTGTCCTGTTTCCTCATCGGTGGCCACCAGCGTTTCCACCAGTTCTTTTGTCTTCTCCGGACTACTCAGGGTTTGCGCCAGCCCAGACAGAAATGATATGCCCGATTGTACGAGTTCCTGCGGGGTAGCCGGCGGAGAAGAGCGCAGAGCCCCGGGATCCTGCTTTTGCTCCTCATCCAACTGTTTTTTCTTGCGCCCGCGCACAGGTGCGAGATGCTCTGTACGGTTTTTACCGGTTTCACCAACTTCCGTACGGGTAGCCGGGGCGGGTTGCTCAAGATCCTCCCCGTCTGTCTGATCGCTGCCGGTTCCCGGTGTTTCAGTCGCCGGAGTCTGCCAGTTTTCTCCCGACATATTCTCCACTTTTTCCATGAACTGTTTGAATTTCGATTCCGACATGAATATGGTGTCATCGCCATCCGGATCGAGTACTCCCTGCGCCATGGAGGATTTGAATTCCAGCAGACCGAGCATGCGCTGCTCGATACTTTCACTTGATACCATGTTTATTACGGTGACATTCTCTTTCTGTCCCATCCGGTGAATTCGTGCCACACGCTGCTCCAGAATAGCCGGATTCCATGGTATATCCAGGTTGATTAGCATAGACGCTGATTGCAGGTTCAGACCTGTACCACCTGCATCGGTGGACAGGAATATCCGGCATGCGGGGTCTTCCCGGAACCGTTTGAGCAGGTCGGCTCGTTCGGTACTGGGTATGCCCCCGTGCAGACTGGCATATCCGGTGCTGGTTGCATCCAACTCCTGTGCTACCAGTCGGGTCATGCGTTCCCACTGACTGAATATCACAATTTTCTGATCCGGATCGGCCAATGCTTCTTCCAGTATATACATCAGTTCGGTGATCTTGTTGTCATGCCGCGTTTTCTGATCGAGTATGTAGGTACTGTCGGCAACCATGCGCATCTGCGACAGGCAGAGCAGTAATATTCGTCGCTCGGTTTCGCTTAAAAAGTGAAATTTCCGCCATTTGGCCACCAGACGCGCTACATTATCTGCCAAATCGCGGTGTATATTGGATTGCTCCCTGGTCATGGATACGAAAAGTACCCTGTCCATGCGTTTGGGCATTTCGACAAGCATCTCTTTTTTTACGCGGCGAATCATACAGTCAGAGAGCTTTTCACCAATCTCTTTCAGGTTCTGATAGCCCATTACCTGACCAGAATCGCTTGTAATCTGGTACCGGTCGAGGAACTGATACAGAGGGGGCAGTTTGTACTGATCCACAAACTGTATAATTGAATACAGGTCTTCGAGTTTGTTTTCCAGCGGCGTTCCGGTTAGTACTACGCAATATTGGGTTCGCACTTTTTTAAGTTGTGCCGACACTTTGGTACGGAAGTTTTTGATACGCTGGGCTTCATCAATAATCAGCAAATCAGCACCCAGAATATGCAGATAATCGGCATCGGAGGCCATGGTGTTATAGCTGATGATGAAATAGGTTTCTTTGTCTCTTTCGTATGCAATCAGTCTTTTACTTTGCAGCCCCTCTACCACGTGTACCGACGCGCTGGTGAATTTCTCAATTTCGGTTTTCCACTGGTATTTCAGCGAGGTAGGACACACAATCAATATCCGCTGCACATTCATTTCCCGACGCAGCAGCTCGGCAGTTCCTATTGCCTGAACAGTTTTTCCAAGTCCCATTTCGTCTGCTATGAGGCAACGGCCGGCATTTGCGGCAAACCACACGCCGCGTTTCTGATACGGAAACAGTTTGACCTTCAATAATTTATCCAGATACTTGTCTGCGGGGCCATTGGGCAACACCTGTGTCAGCCGTTCTTTCAGCCGTCTCTTTTCCTGTTCCTCTGCAATCAGATCAAACACATCGTCGGTACACGTAAATTCAGGTTGTATCTGCCTGGCTTCCCGAAGCAGGGTATCAAACAGCGGAAATGTTTCGGGAGCCAGAAATCCTTCAGTATCAGATAACCGTATCCCCCATTTTAACAGCTGAGATTCATGTTTGGTACCCACAAAGAGGCGAATTCGTCTTCCATGCCGGTAATCCACATAAATCATGGAATGAAGGGGCTTGTAACCGGCTGCCATGATCTTTTTCGTGCCCCGCTGCCTGAGTACCTGATACAGGGTGGCACTTATGTGTTTGCACAGTCCCAGTCGGTTGGTTTTGAAATCCTGACAGTTACAGGTATTTCCGATGCTGGTGAGTGTATTCTCCGGGGGTAACCCTTTTTTGGGGATACCAGTACGGATATTGACAGTATAGCTGCTATTGGAAGAGGGATTCCAGACAATAAATTCGGAGAATACCGGATTGGAACCGGTATTAGTTATGTGAAACTCGTTTTCTTCGCCGAACTGTTTCCTTAGGCCAAGTTGCCAAAGCTCAAGTTTCATATCATCAGGGCGACGATGGTATGAAACCTTCACCGGTTTGTTGCTCTTCCCTTTTTTGGAATTTTTTTTAGATGCTTTAGCCATAAATAAGGGGTATTTGATGAATGAACGGGCAAAATACTGCGACTTTTCACGCAAAAACGAAAAGAATTTCAATAAAACCGGCGGGCAACCCTGCAAGTCTTATCTTTGCAGCGCATTATCCCTGATTATGACAGATAAACAAACCCTCATCAGTCGCGTTGAAGACGCGTTGACCAGTATAAGACCTCACCTGCAGGTAGATGGCGGCGACGTCGAGCTGGTGGAAATTACCGATGATATGCACGTCCGCATCAAATGGCTGGGCATGTGCGAATCGTGTAATATGTCGGCTTTCACACTCAGGGCAGGTATTCAGGAGGCTATCAGAGCCAATGTCCCCGAAGTAGTAAGTGTTGAGGCCATCAACGGTGTATAATCACCATCGGCACTGTAGTTGTACCTTCCATACTCTGTCAGATACCACCGGGGCCTCCATGTTCTTTATCACCCTGGTTTCTTCAAAACGGCCCTCTATTTTGAGGTTTTTACTCAGTTTCCACTGCAAATTAAGGAAAATCCGGCTTCCACTCCCGCTAAATGCCGGTATGGAAATAGCTGAAAACAGGTCGTTTTCATAGGTATATATCCGGCTGTCGTAACTGTCGGTGTCAAACATGGCGTACCTGAACGAGCCCGAAAATGATCGTTCAACCGGCCTGAACACAAATTCCTGATAGGCCATGAACCCGCGGGTGGTGCCCCCCGTTTCCGGCAGGTACCACGACCACTCAACCCTCGACCTGCTTTCCAGCGACATACTGATTTTGCTGATTACGTGCACCCTGAACCGGTCGCGGCGAATATTGATCAGGCCTGTGGTGTCCTCTGCCGGGTTATTCGCCTGTTTTGTTTCCGATTGCCACCAGGCACTCGCAGTGAGTACTTTTCCCTTTTGCCACTGTACCCTTGCCAGATACTCATGCCCGACCGAAGGAGCATTTACTCCATACCTAAGCCACGGGTGTCGCCATACATCGGCATAGGCATTGATTTGCCAGC
>JBEGNB010000310.1:0-7272 GCA_041182785.1 Bacteroidota bacterium | reverse complement strand
CATTGTTACTGACTTTTGTTTCAGGGGCAAAGGTAAGTCTTCTGAAGGTCAAATCAATCCATGACCGACGTTGTGTTCGGATTCGTTTTGATTTTGGATTATCACCGGATTGTCATATCTTTATATCCTCAAATGAACACCCGTGACCCATTAATAAGTATCACCTGAAACCCTGCCATCATGTCAAAAAGGAAACATATCGGAATGCCTGCTGTTCAGCCCGTTGGCCCGCAACAGACCCCCCTGCGCGTACTGGCCGTTTTTGCCCTCGGACAAATGGGCTGGTCGCTGGCCAGTTTCGGTGCCGGCAATCTGCTCGTCTATTTTTATATGCCCCCGGAGCAGGGTATTTCTTCCTTTCCATCGTATATATATCAGGGACCGGTTTTCTGGATTCTCACGCTGGTGGGCATGATCAGTGCGCTGGGCAGGTTGCTCGATGGTGTTACTGATCCGTTGATTGCCTGGTGGAGCGACAGAAAAAGGGCCCGTGCCGGTAAGCGCCGCTGGTTCCTGCTCAGGGGGGCCATACCTCTGGCCTTTTTCGGCGCACTCATTTTTTTCCCGGTAAGTGAAGCAGAATCGGCCACCAATTTTGTCTGGCTGGCATTTTGTCTGATTTTCTACTACCTGTTCTTTGCCTTTTATGTGATACCGTACAATGCCCTGATGGCAGAGCTGAGTCACAGCAAGGAGGATCGCATGCGTACGAGCGTGGTGGTATCCGTCGCCTGGGCGCTCGGGTTTGTGCTGGGAAACGGGGTATATGTGCTCAAGGGATATTTTGAGGAGTTGGGCATGCGTGCGCCCGAGGCCTTTCAGGAGGCCATTACGTACCTTCACGTGGTGGCAGCCGTACTGATGCTGCTCCCTGCCCTGTTTGTGAATGAGAACAAATATGCGCGGTCGGAAGAAAATGTACAACCGTTCTGGCATTCAGTGAAAGCGGTGGCTGCCGACCGGAACTTCAGGTGGTTTCTGACATCCTACCTCCTGTACTGGCTCTCGCTCACATTTATCCAGATGGGTGTGAGCTACTATGTGACCATTCTGCTCGGACTCGATCTGAGTATGGCCTTCATGTTCTCACTGGCAAGTTTTGCGGGCAGTTTCATCCTGTTTTTCCCGGTAAAATGGATAACAGGACGTGTGGGAAAGAAGGCAATGATATCCGCTTCTTTCCTGATTTTTGCCTCTATTTTCCTGATTACCAGCGCCAGTACCATGATTACTTTCCCGAAGGAATGGCTATTGTATGGCATCGCCGGACTGGCTTCGATACCGCTCGCAGTATTCGGCGTACTCCCCAACGCTATTGTGGGCGATGAAGCCGACTACACCTTTCGCTCGACAGGGCAATCGGTTACTGCCATGTTTTACGGGGTAACTGCCTTTACCATGAAACTGGGCATTTCGGTAGCTAACCTGGTGTTTCCGTCGCTGTTGCTCTTCGGCAGGAGCGTAAGCGACCCGCTGGGCATTCAGTTTACCAGTCTGGCCGCAGCTGCCTTCTGTCTGATGGGCTGGATGGCCTTCAGGCGGTACGAATTGCGCTGAGAAGACAAGTCGTGTTACTGAATAGGCTCCACGCGGTAAACAATATAGTCTGTTTCTCCCTGCCAGATGAAGGCGTCTATCAGTTCGTGATAGTACAGCTTTACATTTTTACCTTCGAAGTTCTGCAGTTCGCGATAAACATTGGCATCGCTGACAGAAAAATCGAAAATGCTCTCCTTTGTCATCATCACGCTGCCACCGAGGTGGAGTTGTCCCTCGAACGTCTTGAAGATGAGTCCGCGCTTGGATATTTTGAAAAGCACCCCGCTTCGGGAGCCTTCACTGATGGTGTACGTGCGATAAAAATAGTAAACCACGCCGAAAAGCAGGAGCAGTACCGTTGAAAAAAGCAGGGTTTTGCGGGCGATATTGCCGGCGGTTTGTCTGATAAGACTCATTATTTGCGGTGTTTTCAATGAAAAATTGTCAAACGCCCTTTTTACTGCCCCAAATCTGGACGTGCAGTCTGTCGGAAAAGCGGAAACCGTACTCCTTGCAGATATCTACCAGCCACTCGCGCCTGTGCGCGAGTGCGGACGGGGAAGTTCCCTCCGGCATCAGCCAGACTTTCTCTTCGGAGATCCGGTAGGTATTGATCATTTCCAGCACCTCGGCCAGATCACCCGCGTCTGCAATCACAAATTTAAAGACTGATTTCGGACTTTGGGCAAAAAAACGAAGTACTTCGGGTTTTTCCCTCAGTTTTTTCGGATTATTGCTGTTAGACAGTTTCGGAGACACGTTATACTGGTCAATCAGCGCATCGAATTCGGCGGTGGGAGCTATAGTGCCGTTGGTTTCTGTTTCAAACCGGACGCCCGGAACGAGGTCCTTGAGCAGCAGCATGAGTTCGGCGAGCCGCTCCTGCTGCATCATAGGTTCTCCACCGGTCAGGATGATATTTTTACAGCGGAAAGAGGCTATTTTAACAGCAACTTCCTGTACTTCACACTCTGCTATCCATTCCTCCATGTTGAATTTCCTGTAATAGGGGTCGGCATCGCTGACGTGCCGGAAGCGGGTGCCTTCCCAGTTCCAGGTGTAATCGGTGTCACACCATATACAGTGCAGATTGCAGAGGGAGGTACGGACGAAAACAGAAGGCACCCCGATACTCTTGCCTTCACCCTGAATGGAATGGAAGATTTCGGGTTCGCCGTTCAGTCTGGCCAGTTTGAGCAGATCCTTTTTCATTGGGCAGTGAACAGGGCCGGGTGATTCTTTCTGACCTGTGCCATATCGCCATCAATGAACAGCAGTGGATGGTTGAAGAGATCTTCAAGAATATGAGTGGGAAAGACAAAAGCCCTGTCGCGGAATATCTCGCGCAATTCGGCTGAATCGAGGACCGAAACCTGAGAGGCATACTTTTCTGAATCCTCAAAACAACGCTGGAGCCGCTCGATCAGGAAATCGAGGTCGCGCACCCAAACCAGTGCGGTATCGGGCAGCACTTCGAGGAGCGATGCCTTTTCATCCCGTTTGAACTGCGTATTCAGGTTTGGAACAATCTTCAGTTCGCTGAGTTGCTGAATACTCAGTTGCGTGGTCGGATCAAAAGTACGAAGCGTTTCCACCTCCTCATCGAAGAGCTCAATACGGTAGGGCAAGTCGTTACCGAATGAAAACAGGTCAATAATACCGCCTCGCACACTGAACTGTCCGGGTTCATACACAAAATCGGACCTTTGAAATCCGTAGGTGACCAGTATCTCGATCATGTAATCCACGTCGAGTTTTTCGCCCTTGCGCACCTGTATGAGATTCTGCTGTACTACTTCGGGCCTTACTACCTTTTCAAACAGCGCTTCCGGGTACGATACGATAACGGACACACCCGACTGCATACTGATCTTACTGATCGTCTCCGATCGCTGCAGGATCTGAGTCTGGTTTAGAACATCGAAGGCGCGCGGCTTTTTGAATGAATCGGGAAAAAAGAACACGTTCGTTTTCCCGAGCATACCTTCGAGGTCGTTGAGCCTGAATGCGGCTTCATCCTTGTCGTTGGCTATAATAAGGTGGATATTTCCGGAGCCGCGACGATAATTACGGGCTACAGCGGACATGACAAACGATTCCAGGGCCCCCGTCAGGCCGGTAACCTGAATTCTGACCGGTGATTCGTCCTGGTTCAGTCTGTTGATGACCGCATTCACAACGGGATGCGTGTCAAAACGGCTCAGCAGCAGCCCGAGATTGTCCATAATCAGTTAGTGAACTTGTACCCTACCCCGCGGATGGAATGAAAAAACCGGGGTTCTCTGGGTTCCTCTTCAAAATACTTTCTGAAGGCGAGAATGAAATTATCAATCGTGCGGGTGCTCGGGTAAACATCGTAGCCCCACACCGACTGCAGGATTTGTTGCCGGCTGACCACCTCATTCCTCCGGTCAATCAGCAATTTGAGCAGCATGGCCTCTTTTTTGGTCAGCGTAATCGCTTCCCCTCTGAACGTGACGGCTTCGAAGGTTTCGAAGTTGATGTTGTTGCCGCCGAATTCGCAGGTCGCGGAACCTTCACCCCTGGCTCGCTGACTGCGCTGCAGCAGTTTGGACACCCGCAGCAGCAGTTCTTCGAGGTGAAAGGGCTTGGTCAGGTAGTCGTCGGCTCCTTTTTTGAGTCCGGTAATGCGGTCCTGCGCTGTATCCTTGGCGGTGAGCAACAGGATTGGCACATCCGGATTGGTCAGCCTGACCTGTTCGGTGATACTGAATCCGTCCATTTCGGGCAACATCACATCCAGCAGCAGCAGGTCGAAGTGCTGACCATGGATCAGTTCGACGGCTTTTTTTCCGTTACCTGTGCATACCACCTCGTAGCCGTCAAGCTCAAGATTGAGCCTGACGGCGTCGCGGATGCTGTCTTCGTCTTCTACGAGCAGAATTCTCACCAGAGAGATTGTTTAGTCCATTTCGAGATCAATATCAACCTGTTCGTGCCAGGGCAGGCCGTCGAGGTTGAGGCGTTCCATGAACGGGTCGGGGTTCATTTCCTCCACGTTGAAAACGCCGGCGCCCTTCCAGGTGCCTTCCAGAATCATGCGGGCGCCAATCATGGCAGGCACCCCGGTGGTATAGCTCACACCCTGCGTACCTGTTTCCAGGTAAGCGGCCTGGTGGCTGCAGTTGTTCCACACGTAATAAGTGCGTTCAACGCCATCTTTCACGCCCTTGATGCGGCAGCCGATACTGGTAAAGCCCGTATAATTTTCGCCGAGTTCCTCCGGTGCGGGCAGTACCGCTTTCAGGAATTCCAGCGGTATAATCTGCATGCCGTTGAAGTTGACAGGTTCGATACCGGCCATACCGATGTTCTGTATCACGCGCAGGTGTGTGAGGTACTGTTCGCTGAACGTCATCCAGAAACGGGCCCGACGCAGCGTCGGGAAGTTCTTTACAAGACTTTCCAGTTCCTCGTGGTAGATCAGGTACGAGCGCTTGGGGCCAATTTCAGGGTAATTGATATCCTTCCAGATTTCGTGTGGCTCCGTTTCCACCCACTGACCATCCTGCCAGAAGCGACCCTTCTGCGTCACCTCGCGGATATTGATTTCCGGGTTAAAGTTCGTGGCAAATGCCTTGCCGTGACTGCCGGCATTGGCATCAACGATATCGAGTTCGTGAATTTCGTCGAAATAGTGTTTAACCGCATACGCCGTGTAAACGCTGGTTACGCCGGGATCGAATCCGCAGCCAAGCAGAGCCATCAGGCCCTTTTCGCGGAAGCGGTCCTGATAGGCCCACTGCCAGGAATACTCGAATTTGGCTTCATCTTTCGGCTCGTAGTTGGCAGTGTCCATGTAGTGAACCCCTGTTTCGAGGCAGGCGTCCATGATGGGCAGATCCTGATACGGGAGCGCCACGTTGACAACCAGTTCGGGCTTGAACTGACGGATGAGTTCCACCGTTTCAGCCACATTGTCGGCGTCCACGCGGGCGGTTTCTATTTTCTTGCCGCCATAGGCAGCGTGAATGGCATCAGCGATGGCATCGCACTTGGATTTGGTGCGTGAGGCGAGCATGATGTCGCCGAAAACGTCGCGGTGTTGAGCGCATTTGTAGGCTACTACCCTGCCTACGCCACCAGCGCCGATGATGAGTACTCTTTTTGACATGGGAAAAGGTTGTATTTTTCCTGACCGGAAAACTGCTTTTAATCTTGATAAACAAGCAATTAGGCCAGATTGTTGAATTTAGGGCCGCAAAATTAACGAGAATTCGGCGTTCTCTTTTCATTAATTTTGGTCAGCGGCATAAATTCGCCCCTCGCAAACCCATACTCATCAGAACCCGTGCGACCAAAAACAATTCCTTTACTGAGAGATATCTCCTTCAATCCGGCAGAAATTGAAGAATACGTTCCCATGCAATCGCTGCACACGATGGTTTTCGACCGTTTTTGTGAGGATGGGTGGACGTACTGGGCCGACGTACTTTTCCGGCGAAACTACTGGGAGTGGCGCGGACAGCAGTGCCGGGTGATACTGCTTCGTATCAATCTGAAAAATTTTGAATTCAGCAAGAGCCAGCGCAAAAATCTGCGGAAAAACAGCGACCTGACCGTACTGAGACGAACGCTGCACATCCAGCCCATGCACGAGGAACTGTTCGAACGGCATGCCCGGCGATTCACGCACAACCGCCCCCACAGCATTTACGGTTTTTTCAGTTTTTTCAGCAGTATCATGCCCTGTTTCGGCATTGAATTCGATGTTTACAAGGACGACAGGCACATCGCCTCCAGCTTTTTTCACGTAGGAAGAAAGAGTGTGGCCGGAAATTACGGCATTTTCGAGCCGGAGGAATGGCAGCGCGGACTGGGCACATTCACCATGCTGAAAGAGATTGAATTTGCCATCGAACAGAAGCGCTCATATTACTATCCCGGGTTCATTTACGACATACCGAGCGAGTTTGACTACAAACTCAACTTCAACAACCTGGAATATTTCGACTGGTGGGGCAACTGGTACCCGCTCGAGCGCCTGCCCGTGCGTGACTGGCGAACGGATATATGACAGCGTTATTCTGCGACGCACCGCACAGAAGCGCCCTGACTCCTGTAAATTCCCGATATACTTGTTCCCAGCAAAGAAATAGTAAGCGTAAGCGCTTCTGCATTCAGGTTATTTAACGTACTACTCAGATAGCAGATATAAGCCCCCCGGAAAACCAGTCCCCCACTGCCGTATTCCCTCAACCCGGCCGCGGGCAGATACAGTTTGTTTCCAAAACTAGTACCGGAGGAATACGCGGTGGCACTGCTCTGCCACGTTCCAATTTTTGTCTGTGGATTATTGGCTATCACCGCCTCCCATATATCAACCGTAGGCACCCGGTATCCGGCGGGACAAGGGTCGAGAACCGTTTTTTCGTAATCTTTCCAGGAACCCGGGGCGGCGCCGTCCGGATAGGAAATCCAGCCTGACTGCGGGAGTTGGTTCGGGACAGTAGCGGAGGCTGGACCGGGAGCGCAGCGAGTCTTCCTCCCCCACTGCCAGTAATCGCCGTTGATCCGCCAGTCGGGGCTGAAGGGACCCGAAGGCGCACTCAGTGAACCGAGGTTGTAACAAGCGAATTTTTTCCAAATTCCGGGTCCGATATACGCCCCGCAGGAATCGAGCGATTCCACCAGTACCTCCAGCCGGCAGGACTGATTGCCAGCGGGCAGGTCGAATACCGCCAGACCGGGACCAGACGGCACACCTGAAAC
>JBEGNB010000309.1:0-7272 GCA_041182785.1 Bacteroidota bacterium | reverse complement strand
CCACCACTTGTATGCAATCAGGCTGGTTGTTGATCCCTTGATTTCAGTACCGGATGCCGTTCGAAGGGTTTATTCGGGTCGAACAGCAATCGGTAGGTGATGAGCATGCGGCTGTGTTTATTTCCCAGGGCCCGTCCGATACGCACCATGCGCGGGTTGAAGTCGCCTTGCCACTGCATTTCGTACTCATCGTAGCGGTTGCTGGCTTTCATCACCTTGGATCCCTCCACGATCAGGTATCCTACCACACCAGTTCCCTGATGTTCGGGTACTACACCGAAGACGAATCCGTTGAAGCGTTTGAAGGTGCCGAATTTGATTTTGGCTACAACGCGCAGTTTCTCCCACCAGCCGAACTTTCCTTGAAAATCCCTGATGGCTTCATTCAGATCGGGCAGGCTCACCCAGAAAGCCACGGGTTGGTCGTTATGGTAGGCAAACCAGATCAGTTCCTCGTCAATGAGCGGTTTCATGGTGCTGAACATCCTTCTGACAGCTTCTTTTTCCAGCGAGCGGCCTTCGTTGTGTCCTTCCCAGGCCCTGTTAAAAATCGTACAGAAGTCGTCGGCGTATTTAAACAGATTACTCTTCTTTACGTGCTCGGTCCGGTAGGCGGGATCATTGGCCACCATATCGTGCTGGCGATGAAAGACGGGATTGAGTTCATCTTTCAGGTGCATGGTAAAGCAGTACTGCCTGAAATAGTCTTTGAAGCCGTAAGACTCGAAGAAGTCCCTGTAGTAGGGCGGGTTATAATTCATCTTGTAAGGCACGGGCCTGAATCCCTCGACCAGCAAGCCCCACCAGGCATCCCTCTCTCCGAAATTCACCGGGCCATCCATAGCCTCCATTCCGCGTTCCTGCAGCCATGCTTTGGCAGTATCGAAAAGGAGAAATGCAGCGTCCCGGTTTTCCACACATTCGAAGAATCCGACACCGCCTGTTGGTTGCGGATTCGCGTAGGCAGTATTTTTATTGACGAAGGCTGCGATACGACCGATAGCCTGATTGTTGCTGTTATAAAGTACCCAGCGAGTACATTCCCCGTTTTTATAAGCAGGGTTAACACCGGGATCGAAAACTTCTGATACGTCCTTGTTTAACGGGCAGATCCATGCGGCATCGTTAGCGTAGATACTGAATGGAACCCGGAGAAAATCGCGTTCGGCGGTGGTGTCGCCAACTTCACGTATAGTCATAGTCAAAGGGTTGTTATTGAAGTTAAGGGCCTGCATTGATGCAAAGTTACGATTCGTGGTTCAGATTGTAAAGAGGCTTAAAACCTCGTTAACATGTTGAAAATCAGAATTTATATCACCGGTATAACGTGATTTGAGTCAGTGTATTTGTAGTTGACAGATGGTACCTTTGCAGGAAAAAATTTATCGCCATGAAAAAGTTGGAAAACAAAGTATCCGTTGTGACAGGTGCCGGTGCCGGTATGGGCCGGGCCATTGCACTGTTATTTGTAGCAGAGGGCAGTAAGGTTGTAGCTACAGACATCAACCAGAGCAGGCTCGATACCCTCAGAGAGGAGATAGAGGCTGCTGGTGGAGAAATTACCACAGTTCTGGCGGATATGGCCAAAGCGGAAGATGTTGACAACATGATCAGGACGGCTGTTGAAAAGTACGGAACACTGGATGTTTTGGTAAATAATGCAGGGGTTATGGACAACTTTGCACCGGTAGGGGAGGTTGACGATGCTACCTGGGATCGGGTTATGAAAATCAATGTTGACGGTCCGTTCAGGGCCATGCGGGCTGCTGTGAATATTTTTCTTGCCAAAGGTGGCGGCGTTATAGTCAATATTATTTCTGTAGGAGGGCTTCATGCAGCTCGTGCGGGCGTGGCGTACACAACCAGCAAGCACGCCCTGGTGGGGTTAACGCAGAATACGGGTTATATGTACGCCAAGTCTGGTATCCGTTGCAACGGAATTGCTCCGGGTGCGGTAGATACCAGTATTGCCGAAACGATTGATTTTACGAAAATCACTCCTTTGGTAAACGACAGGATTATGTCTGGTATGGTATTGAACCCCCGAACCGGTGCGCCTTCCGAGATTGCAAAGGCTGCATTGTTCCTTGCCAGCGACGACTCCAGTTTCGTTAATGCCGAGGTACTTGTGGTTGACGGTGGCTGGAGTGCTTACTGATTATCCCAGTAACTGTTCGGTGTGCTGGTCGGTTTTTACGTCCTTGATAATACGTTCGATGAGTCCGTTTTCATTGATGACGAATGTGGTGCGGGTGACACCCATGTAGGTGCGTCCCATAAACTTTTTCTCGCCCCATACGCCATAGGCTTCGGAAACGGCGTGGTCTTCATCTGCGATCAGTGAGAAGGGCAGGTTGTATTTGTCCCGGAATTTGACGTGTTTTTTTGCAGAGTCGGGGCTCACACCGAGTACTTCATAGCCTTTTCCGATGAAGGAACTGTAGCCATCGCGGAGACTGCAAGCCTGAGCGGTGCATCCCGGGGTATCATCTTTAGGATAAAAGTACAGAACCAGTTTTTTCCCCTTGTAGTCGCCAAGGTTAACGGTTGATCCGTTTTCGATAGTTGCGGTGAAAGCCGGGGCAGCATCGCCTTCTTTGAGATGGGACATATTTTGCAGTACTTAAGAGTGAGTGATACTGCAAAAAACGTCTTTCGGGGTGCTTTTGTTCAATCACAGCCACTTAATCTGGTATGGCTGTGGCGTTCTGATTTTAACGTCAGCGAGTGAGTACTATATAGTCTTTGAGCAACGTCTTGAGAAACTCAACCCGGTTCATAGGTCGGCGCTCGATTCCGAGTATAGGCATCAGGTGTGTTACCAGATCCTCAATGGCGTATTCATGCGCTGTATTGGCGTATTTTTGATAGTTTATAATAGCCTGCTTGATGAACATCATATCACTTTCCGACAGTTTGCGTACTTGTGGATAGAATGGCTTGCTGTTTTCCAGTGTTGAAATATTGAGAATTTCTTCCAGGCTGTATCGCCAGCCTGGAAGACTTGTTTTCACCACGGTGGTATTGGCTGCCATATCGCCCAGCCGTTGTGCTCTACGGGTTGTAAGAATCATGAAGAACGCCAGGGTGCCGACGGAGAACAGAGAGTCAATCAGGTGCAGTGCGGAGCGCAGGACAGCATCACTCCATCCGGGCTCTTTCCCGTCGAGCCTGAGTACCCTTAACTTCATCGCCTTTTTTCCCGGTGTTTGTCCGTTATTTACGACTTCAAACAGCAGATGGTACAGGAAAAAGAGCAGTATCACCACCATTAAAAAGAAAATAGACCAGCTGTTGTCTGTTTCCATCAATGGGCGGACTAGTTGCAGCAGCAGCACAGTGCCGATGGTAATAATTGCGGAGTCCAGAAAGAATGCCAGGATCCTGTCGCCCGCAGTCGCCAGCTGGTATTCTATGGTTACGTTCTGAACCGTTGTGATATCTATCGTTCTGGCCATGGCAAACGGTTACACTGAAACGGCGTATTCGCGCAGCGCATCGTTGAGAGACACCTTTTTATCGGTACTTTCTTTTCTTTCACCGATGATGAGTGCGCACGATACCTGATAGGCGCCTGCCGGGAACTGTTTGGTGTATGATCCGGGTATGACTACCGAGCGGGGCGGGACGAAGCCTTTGAGCGTGACCGGTTCCGGGCCTGTTACGTCAATGATATGTGTGCTTTGCGTGAGTACTACATTGGCGCCAAGTACGGCCTCCCTGCCTATTCTCACACCTTCCACCACAATACAACGGGAGCCTATAAAACAGTCGTCCTCGATGATGGTGGGAGTTGCCTGGGGTGGTTCGAGAACACCGCCAATTCCGACGCCACCAGCGAGGTGAACGTTTCTTCCTATCTGGGCACAGGAGCCTACTGTAGCCCAGGTGTCAACCATGGTTCCGCTTCCCACCCAGGCTCCGATATTCACATAGGAAGGCATCAGTATGGCACCTTTTTCGATGAAAGCTCCGTATCGGGCCAGTGCCTGGGGAACCACCCTCACACCCTTTTCTGCGTAGCCGCTTTTGAGTGGTATTTTATCGTGGAATTCGAAGGGCCCCACTTCGATTGTCTGCATTTCCTGTATGGGGAAATAGAGGACGATGGCTTTTTTGATCCATTCGTGGGTAATCCAGTTACCGTCGGGGGCCTGTTCGGCTACGCGGTATTCACCCGCGTCGAGCCGGGAGATGATTTCCCTGATGGCGGCCTGTGTTTCGGCGCTTTTGAGGAGTGTGCGGTCGTTCCAGGCCGCTTCTATGGTTGATTGCAGAGATGACATTGTTACAATTAATTTGGCAGATAAACCGGATGTACTGCGACCAGACGATGGTAGCAGTAAAATGATATTGCAAAGGTAACATTTAGGTAATCCTGTAAAGTGTGGCAGGGGTATTGATTTTTCCGGTGACTTCATATTGCCTGTGTTTCACTTCAATCCTCGTATCTTTGCGCCTCAATTCAAGATAAAAATGACAGAACAGGAGATTCTCCGGCGCGAATCGCTCGCCAAACTGAGGGAAATGGGGATTGAACCATATCCCGCCGAAATGTATGAAGTGACGGCTTATGCGGCTGACATTACACAAAACTACAAGGAAGAAGTTCTTGAAGACGGTACCAAAAACCGGCTGAACTTTCAGGAGGTATCGCTGGCAGGCCGGGTAATGGCCAGTCGCGAAGCCGGAAAGGCCATGTTTATGAACCTGCAGGATTCAACTGGCAGGATCCAGCTCTATCTGCGTCGCGACGATTTCATGACGGGTGACGAGGCTCCGATGTTCGATACTGTGGTGAAAAAACTGCTCGATCTGGGGGATTATGTGGGAGTGAAGGGATTTGCCTTCAAGACCAAGACGGGGGAGGTAAGTATTCATGTGCAGCAGCTTGTATATCTTTCAAAAGCACTGCGGCCCCTGCCGGTAGTGAAGAAGGATGCAGACGGAAATATATTCGACGCATTTACCGATCCTGAGCAGCGCTACAGGATGAGGTACGTTGATCTGACGGTCAACACGCAGTTCAGGGAGATTTTCCTGAAGAGGTCAAAAATGATCAAAACCATGCGGAGTTACCTCGATGAACTTGGATTGCTGGAGGTGGAAACGCCTATTTTGCAGCCCATTCACGGCGGAGCAGCCGCCCGACCATTCAAGACGCACCATAATACGCTGGATATGGAGTTATATCTGCGTATTGCGAATGAGTTGTATCTCAAGCGGCTTATTGTAGCGGGCTTTGACGGTGTATATGAGTTCGGTAAGATGTTCCGGAACGAGGGGATGGATCGTACACACAACCCCGAGTTCACAGCGCTTGAATTTTATGTGGCATACAAGGATTACGTCTGGATGATGCACGTAACCGAGCAGATGCTCGAGCGCGTGGCGCGGGCGCTCAGTCCCGACGGAAGCAGCCGGGCGGTAGTGGGGGAAAATGAAATTGAATTTGCCGGTCCGTACAGGCGTCTTACCATGTACGAGGCTATCCGGGAGTACACAGGTATTGATGTGGAATCGGCCGACGAGGCTGCCCTTCGCAGCTATTGTCGTCAGGAGCACATCGAGATAGATGCCACCATGGGCAAGGCCAAACTGATTGATGAAATATTTGGCGAGAAAGTGGAGGGCCACCTCATCCAGCCTACATTCCTGATTGACTATCCGGTGGAGATGTCGCCGCTGACGAAAAAACACCGCTCTTCACCCGGTTTGGTGGAGCGTTTCGAGTTATTCGTCAATGGCAAGGAGGTGGCGAATGCCTACACGGAGCTGAACGACCCCATTGATCAGCGCGAGCGTTTTGAGGACCAGCTCAGGCTGGCTGCCCGCGGCGACGAGGAGGCTATGGCAATGGACGAAGATTTTCTGCGTGCGCTGGAATACGGCATGCCCCCAACGGCTGGCATTGGTTTCGGAATTGATCGCCTGACGATGTTATTCACCGGACAGGCATCCATACAGGAAGTGCTTTTCTTCCCGCAGATGAGGCCGGAGAAATAGGATTCGGTGGCTTTGCCGGGTTTGGAGTTCGGAAAATGTTCTGTCTGGCTCCCAACCCGGCAAAGTTCCGGATTACTTATGCATGCTCCCGGAGGGCATTTGCGAGATCTGCGATGAGATCATCGGCATCTTCCACACCGACACTGAGCCTGATAAGCGAGTCGGTGAGGCCCACTTTAAGGCGTTCTTCGCGGGGGATACTGGCGTGAGTCATGCTGGCCGGGTGTCCGATAAGAGACTCCACGCCGCCGAGCGATTCAGCCAGAGAGAACAGGTGGGTGCCGCTCAGAATCCGCACTGCATTTTCCATGGTATTATCCTTCAGATCGAATGAGACCATGGCGCCGAACATGCGCATCTGGCGTTTGGCTACCTCGTGGTTTGGGTGATCTTCAAAGCCGGGCCAATATACTTTTGACACTTTTGGGTGAGACACCAGGAAGTTGGCTACAGCTTCGGCGTTCTCGCATGCGCGCTGCACACGCAGGTGGAGAGTTTTTATACCGCGAAGCACCAGGAAGCAGTCTTGTGGCCCTGGTATGGCACCACTGGCATTTTGAATGAAGTGGATACGCTGTGCAAGTTCCGGGTCTTTTACGATCAGACATCCATGAACCACGTCGGAATGGCCACCTATATATTTTGTAGCAGAGTGCAGCACGATATCCGCTCCCAGGTCGAGCGGGTTTTGCAGGTATGGTGAGGCAAAGGTATTGTCAACACACACCATGATGCCGTGTTTTTGGGCAATCCTGCAAACCGCAGCTATATCCACAATATTAAGCATCGGGTTGGTGGGCGTTTCCACCCATATCAGTTTGGTATCGGGGCCAATTTCACGTTCCAGGTTTTCCGGGTTATACATATCAATAAAACGGCTTTTCAGTCCCCACTGTCCCCATACCCGCACCATTTGCCGGTAGGATCCGCCGTAGAGGTCGTTAACGGCCAGAATTTCATCGCCTGAGGCAAACAGTTTTATAACTGCGTCCTGTGCTGCGAGGCCCGAGCTGAAACAGATGGCATCACATCCGTTTTCAAGTGCTGCGAGATTTTTCTCCAGGGCACTGCGCGTGGGATTCTGAGTGCGCGCATACTCGAACCCTTTGTGTTTACCGGGAGCTTCCTGTACATAGGTACTTGTCTGGAAGATGGGGGTCATGACTGCGCCGGTGGTCGGGACGGGATCTACACCTGCGTGAATTGCTTTGGTTGCGAATTTCATTGAGAAATGGTTTGTCATTGAAAAGGTATGTATCAGAGCAC
>JBEGNB010000308.1:0-6761 GCA_041182785.1 Bacteroidota bacterium | reverse complement strand
ATCCTGCTGAAAGGAGATGTTACTGTAGTGCGTTGATTTTGAAACTATTATAAAAAGCCCGGGAGCAGATTGCCTGCTTCCGGGCTTTGTTTTTTCAGCTGCTTGTCAGGCTCAAAACATATCGGGCCGTACTATTGTCAATAGCCAAAGTATTGGAGCGAGCGCTCATCGTCGCGCCAGTTGTCGCGTACCTTGACGGTGGTTTCAAGGAAAACTTTGGACTGCAGGAATCTTTCGATTTCCACCCGTGCCATGGAACCCAGCTTTTTGATGGCGCTCCCGCCTTTCCCGAGAATAATAGCCTTTTGCGACTCGCGCATTACATATATATTTGCCTGAATTCTGGCGAGAGGCTCCCCCGCATTGGTTTGTGATTCCTGGAAGCTCTCGATAACTACCTCCGTAGAATAAGGAATTTCATCACCGAAAAGAATGAGGATTTTTTCCCTGATAATCTCTCCGACAAAAAAACGCTCGGGGCGGTCGGTCAGCTGATCTTCCGGGTAATAGGGTTCTCCTTCCGGCAGCATTTCCGTTATTTTCGAGAGCAGCGCCGAGGTATCCTCCTTATTCAGGGCAGATATCTCGATTACTTCAGCCATTTTGATGCGCTTTTTCCACCAGCCTGCTACGTCCTGCGCGCGCTGGGGCGCCACGAGATCCTTCTTGTTGAGAATCAGCAGAACAGGAGCCTCTGTTTTTTTCAGCACTTCAATAACCGGATTATCATCTTCCAGTTCTTCCGTAAGGTCGAATACAAAAAGCATGAGATCGGCATCTTCCACCGTTCCTTCCACGAATTTGTTCATGGATTCGTGCATTTTGTAGTTCGGCTTCTTCACGTAGCCGGGGGTATCGGAAAAAACAATCTGGAAATCCTCACCCGTAAGAATACCTATGATACGGTGACGGGTAGTCTGTGGTTTGTGCGTTATTATGCTCATCCGCTCCCCCACCAGTGCGTTCATGAGGGTTGATTTGCCGGCATTGGGGCGGCCGATGATATTGACGAAACCGGAGCGGTACGGCATAAGTGGATGGTTAGTCTAACCTGGTTCGACGTTTTCGATTATTTCCAGTCCGTAACCGATAAAACCGGTTCTGCGTCTGGGGTGGTTGGTCAGCAGGCGAATCTTGCTGATGCCAAGATCCCTGATAATCTGTGCTCCGACACCGAAGTCTTTTTTGCCCAGCGGAGAATGCAGCTCAAATTTGTCGGCGCGACCCTCATCATTCAACTGTTTTAGGTGCGACAACTTTGAAATAAGTCCGCCCTTGTCGTGCTGAACGAGATAAACCAGCGCGCCCTTGCCCTCCCTTTCGATTGCGGCAAGAGCCTTGTTGATCTGGGCACCATAATCTTCGAGCAGTGTTCCGAGAATGTCACCTGTTTCGGAAGCCGAATGGACACGCACCAAAACCGGTTCGTCGGGAGCCCAGGAGCCCTTTTTGACAACCAGATGCGTATCACCACACGTTACATCCGTGTAGGCAATCAGATCGAAAACGCCGAAAACCGTACTGATGGTGGTTTCCAGTTCCCTTTTTACGAGGCGTTCCGTTTTCATACGGTAAGCCACGAGATCGTCTATGGAGATAATTTTAAGGTTATGCTCTTTGGCAACCTCCATGAGCTGGGGCAGGCGGGCCATGGTACCGTCTGCATTCAGAATTTCAACCAGAACACCCATAGGATACAGCCCGGCGAGGCGCGCCAGATCTACTGCTGCCTCCGTATGACCTGTTCTGCGCAGCACACCGCCCGATTTGGCTCGAAGCGGAAAGATATGACCCGGACGGGCATAGTCACTGCCTTTTGCCGCTGCGCTGGTTAGCCAGCGGATACCGGTAGCCCGGTCGTAGGCACTTATTCCGGTGGAACAACCGTGCCCGATCAGGTCAATACTCACAGTGAAAGCAGTTTCATGAAGCGCGGTATTGGAACTCACCATCAGGCTGAGTCCGAGCTCGTCGGCCCTTTTTTCATCCATCGGTGTACATATCAGTCCGCGGCCATGCGTGGCCATGAAGTTGATAATTTCGGGGGTAACCGTCTCGGCGGCACAGATAAAATCACCTTCGTTTTCCCGGTCTTCGTCGTCCACTACAATAATCACTCGACCGGCGCGCAGCTCCTGCAGCGCTTCTTCAATGGTGTTCAGTTGGAATTCAGCCATTCATCAGATATTAAAACACGGCACAAAGGAAAGTAATTTAAGTGTAACGGATTAAAAAAACCTTAAATAATGAAACTTTTTGCTTCGTTTACGTTTTAAATAATGTATCTTTCTGTTGATTTGTGCGTCTGAAAAACAGGAGTCTGACAAATCAGAAAAAAGGTATGAAATTGCTCTCAAAATGGGCAATTCTCAGTCAGCTTCAAAAACAGAACAGTACGAAACCGGCAATCTCCTAAAAAATCACACGACATGCGCCAATTAAAAATTGCTCACAAAATTACCACCCGCGAGAGCCAGGCGCTGGACAAGTACCTCAACGAGATCAGCAAGCTGCCCATGCTTACACCCGAGGAGGAGGTTCGGCTTGCCCAGCGTATTCGTGAAGGCGATCAGGATGCACTCGACGAGATGACTCGTGGAAATCTCAGGTTTGTGGTATCTGTAGCCAAACAATATCAGAATCAGGGCCTTAGCCTGTCCGATCTCATCAATGAGGGCAACGTCGGCCTGATAAAAGCTGCACGCCGCTTCGATGAAACCAAGGGCTTCAAATTCATATCCTACGCCGTCTGGTGGATTCGCCAGAGTATTCTTCAGGCTATTGTTGAAAACAGCCGTATCGTCAGGATGCCCCTGAACAAGGTCGGATCATACAATAAAATTAACGATGCCTATATCTCTTTCGTTCAGAAGTTCGAACGCGAACCTACCGATGAAGAGCTCGGTGACGTACTCGGCCTGACCGAACGGGAGATACAAAACCTGTTCAGGAGCGGCTCCCGTCACGTTTCGCTGGATGCCCCGCTAAACGGGCTCGAGGAAGGAGAGGCAACCATGCTCGACGTGATGGCACCTGATGATGGTACCCAGGCCGACTCCGAGCTCATGGTACAGTCGCTCCGCGATGAAGTGGCACTGGGCCTCAGTTCGCTTTCAACCCGTGAAATGGAGGTTATATCGGCCTACTACGGCCTGACTGGCCAGCACCCGATGTCGCTCGACGAAATCGGCGAGTTGTATGGCCTCACACGCGAACGCGTCCGCCAGATCAAAGAGCGGGGATTGCGGCGTCTGCGCAAGATTCACAGTAACGACCTGAAAAACTACCTGGGGTAAAAACTGTATAGCCATTATAATGCCTCCACACTGAATTGGTTGTGGGGGCATTTTTTTTGTCAGAAAAACCGACCTTTGCACCCGACCATGAATTTGTGTATTGATATCGGAAACACCCGTGCAAAAATCGGCATATTCCACGGCACGCAACTGCTGGAAAAACTGACTGTGCCGACTGTATCGGAAACCGATATAAGGGCACTGTCAGAAAAATACAGTCTTGAAGGTGCTATATGGAGTAATGTGGCCAGTGCGAATGAATGGCGGAAGTATTTTTCAGGTGCCACGTTCCCGGTACTGGAATTTACCCACAACACTCCGCTGCCAATCGTCAGTCAATACAAAACACCCGAAACACTGGGCCTCGACAGGCTGGCTGCTGTAACAGGTGCCAGTGCACTCTATCCCGTCACTAACTGTCTCGTGATAGATCTCGGAACCTGCATCAAGTACGAAGTTCTGAACAAAAACGGCGTGTATCTGGGGGGGAATATCGCTCCCGGTGCTGCCATGCGAATCAGGGCGATGAATCATTTCACGGCCCGTTTGCCTGAAGTGGAAATGAACATGCCCGTCAGTCCGATCGGAACAAGTACCGAAACTGCCCTGCAAAACGGCGCACTCCTCGGAGTACTGCTGGAAATGAAGGGATATATCGAGCTGATACAGGCAACCTTTCCGGGTACAAAAGTCATCTTGTCTGGCGGAGACGCCGCGTTCTTCGCCGGTCAGCCTGCGCTCGGAACGGCAACTGTACAACCGGATCTCATTCTTCACGGACTGAACAGCATCCTGAAACACAACCAATCTGTTTAAACGGACAATAGTACACCAAACATAACATGAGAATCCTTACCCTGCTACTGGCCCTGTCCTGCTCACTCGCAGCCCTGGCCCAACAACCAAGACTCAACTCGCCTTACTCCCGGTATGGCCTGGGAGATGCCTATAATCAGTATTTCGCCAATCAGGCCGGCTGGGGCGGACAAACTGCTGCCTACCACGATCCGTTTCACCTGAATCTCGAAAATCCGGCCTCGCTGTCGTTCCTCAGAACTACCGCATTCGAAACCGGGATGTTCACCAAACTGGGCATGTACACCTCCTCCACCTCCTCGCAAAATGTGTGGAGTGGCAATCTGGGATACATGGCGCTCGGATTCACCCTGAACAGCGCCATCAACGAGGTGATGGACAGAACCAAATCGCCGTGGAAATTCGGGATGGGCGCCAGCGTTGCACCTTACACACTGGTGGGCTACAACGTGGAAACACAAAATACACTACCTGAAATCGGGCTTGTCAGGAATAACTTTCAGGGATCCGGTGGCACTTACAAACTCAGCTGGGCAGGTTCCGCACGCTACAAATACACATCCTTCGGTATGAATACAGGCTGGATGTACGGAAAGACCAACTACCTGGCAGTAACCACCTTCGCTGATGCCGCCTCTTCCAGTGTTGACACCTTCTCTTCCATCTTCTTCCAGGATTATTTCCGGGATGATATCTCCGTCCGAGGATTCGTATGGAAGGCAGGTCTGCAGCACGATTTCATCCTGAAAACGGAGGAAAACGACAAGGATATCCCGACAGAATGGATTACCGCCGGATTCACCGGTGAGTCAAACCACAATATTTCCACTTTTTCCGATAAACTTCGCCTGCGCAGCCGCGGCCAGCTGGCTAATGGCACCTTTACCAACGCTGATACCTTCATCAATCAGACAGGATTAAAACGGGGCCTGACGCTCCCCGCCCGATTCTCTGCCGCTCTGATGTATGTCAAAGCCAACAAACTGAAAGTCGGAGCCCAGTTCGGATTCGACGCATGGTCGGGCTACGTCAACGAGGCAAGGCCCGAAAATTTCAGGAATACCGTTTCCGTAAGCGCCGGACTGGAGTATATCCCCGACTTTATTTCCTACAACAACTACCTCAAGAGAGCACGCTACCGCATCGGCGGCTACTTCCGCCAGGATCCAAGGCCTGTAAACGGACAGTATTTCAATGATATAGGCGTAACCCTCGGACTGGGCCTTCCGCTGGTACTTCCCCGGCAGCAGACGTCGTTCATCAATCTGGCCTTCGAAGCAGGTAAAGTTGGTACTGGGTCACCGATTGAGGAGCTGTATTTCAGGGTAACAGCAGGGTTCACACTCAACGACAACACCTGGTTCTACAAACGCAGATTTGAATAATATGGCAGGTATGAAAACGTTATTTCTTGTCAGACATGCCAAATCAAGCTGGAGTACTCCGGGTATGCGCGATTTCGACCGGCCGCTGAATGAAAGAGGGATGAATGACGCCCCGAAAATGGCGTCCTTCCTGCAAAAATCGGGTATGACCCCCGATTTGCTCGTGAGCAGCCCGGCCAAAAGAGCACTAACCACCGCCCGGTTCTTTGCTGCCGTATTCAGGATAAATGAAAGTGATATCGTGCTGAAGCCCGATATTTACGAAGCAGATCCAACAGATGTCCTCAGAATCATCAGCGAACTACCCGAAACGTGCTCTAAAGCCATGATTTTCGGGCATAACCCCACCTTCACCGATATTGCCAACCGGTTCTCCGAAGACATTATCGAAAATGTGCCTACCTGCGGAGTAGTTTGTATCAAATCCAGAGCAGAGAAATGGAATGAGCTGTTTGAAGGAAACTCCCGAATCGCTGCTTCCTGGTTTCCCAAAGAGGTACTATGAAAAATATACTCGTTTATTTCATTCCGGCACTGTTATTGCAGGGTTGTCAGGGTGAAAAGAGCCAAAGTCAGGATATCAGCGATGAAAAAATCGCCAGAATCATGGCAGACCTTTATATCGCAGAAGCAGCTACCATCGGAATGACCGGCTACCCCAAAGACAGTCTGATGCAAGCTTACTATAAACAGGTATTTGAAATACACGGAACTGACAAGGTCGTTTACGAGAACAACCTGAGATTGATCAGTAATGACCTGGAACACCTGAAGCGGGTAGTGCTGGAGGCCCGGGAACTGCTCGAAGAAAAGGGTGGCAACTAACCATTGAACAGCCCGTAAATAATGGCTCTTCAATGGAAAGAAAATCAATAAAACACTCAATTTACTCTGCCAAAGATGAAAAACCGCCCCCTGCTATTCTTTATTCTGGCTTTAAACACACTCACAACCCTGAGTGCTCAGGACGACTGGAAAGATAATCTGCTGACTGCCCGGGCACGAAGCGGAGATAATGTGCTTTCA
This sequence comes from Bacteroidota bacterium, assembly GCA_041182785.1. GTDB lineage: Bacteria > Bacteroidota > Bacteroidia > Chitinophagales > Saprospiraceae > M3007. The sequence continues at coordinate 238 of JBEGNB010000308.1, read as the reverse complement.
CTCCTGAAAAGATATGGCCTGGCCGGTTATCCCTGCAATATTGATTTTTTCTGCGATAGAAACAATGTATCTCAACGCGACCGACTCCAAACCAGCGAGCGATATAAACTCCCAATCTGTGTGGCTGCCTACAACGGCAGATCAATCATGTCAACGATAGAAATTGATGACTGGAGAAAGGCTGAACGAATCAAGGCATTTAATAACAAGGCGCTCGATCAGGGACTGCGGCCCGAAA